>JBGSXT010000649.1:0-2728 GCA_041751295.1 Mariniblastus sp. | reverse complement strand
CGAATAAGAATCCGGTTGTCCTCAAATTCGACACCTGTGAAATGGCCAGCTTTGGTGATTTCCAATGAGCCGGCCATCGTCAGTTTGGGACGGAATCTAGTTCCCTGGTGCTGATTTTGAGGGTGCCATTCAAGATCCACTCCGCGTGTTCGGCGTCAGAACCCGTTCCGCTCGGAATTTGAACATGCATTTTCTCAAATTCGTAACGGATTTCGGCGTTGCGCCCTGTCAGGCGTTCGTAAAGTCCCATCGCCAAATCGGGCCAGTTCTTTGTGTGTTCAGGGTTCATTGGCAGGTTTCCTGTTCAAGTGTTGTTTAAATCTAACAAAGTTTAGACCGCTGCATTCGTAGCGAGTTAACCACCAAGATCGCATTTCTCACGACGAAGTTGTTCGTGGTCGTTGAGGTCTTCATAACCCAATGCGTTGGCCAGGATTTGCTGGCTGAGAAGTCCCGGGGGCCGTGGGTTTTCGTGTGAGGCATTATTCTTTCGGTGTTTCGAAGTTTCCCGTCAGATAGTCCCAGCTCTTCCGATCGTCGTGAGAAACGAAGAGACGATAGTAGTAAGTCGTGTTTCCTCGGAGTTTTTCCAGCTTAAACACGTTAATCCCGACGTTTACTTTTTTTCTGGCGTTGCCGATTGCCAAGCCCGCTCGTGTGAGAATATTTCGGCTTCGATTGCAGAGCCATGAGATGAGCCTTGGGTTGGAGTCTTAACGGTTATACGGTCGTCGAGCTGAACTAATACAAGATTTCCTTCCGATCGGATGTGGCAAAGGTGAACGATGGCGTTGGGTATGACGATAAATTGGCAAGCAAACCATTGTCAAGGGATGGCATTGGACGACAACGGATGGTCGGCAGTTGTTGCTGGATACGCACACATCCAAAGGTCGTCAAATGAGAAATGCCGCTCCCCACTACCTGCTGCTATCCGAAACACAAGTTAACCGTCATGGCCCGGCCGGCAGTTGGCGATTTGTGCTGGAACGGATGGATGGATCCGGTCGAATCGAAGTGGCGGACGAAGAACCGGAAGTTCGGGGGGAGCGGTTGCAATTACTGGCTGTCGTGCGTGGACTTGAAGCACTGGAGCAGCCATCGCGGGTGACCCTGATCACTCCCAGCAGTTATGTCGGACGCGGCATTCGCAACGGTCTGGCCGTTTGGCGCGATAATGACTGGAAGTGGGAACGGTTTGGCGAAATGATTCCAGTCAAAAATATCGATCTCTGGAAGCGGATCGACCATGCCTTGGACTTCCATGTCGTTGATTGTCGCGTTTGGAATTTCAGTCAGGTGCTGTACCACCAACAGCCGCTGGAAACCACCACTCGCAATCGGCTGAGTGGTCAATTCGGCGACGCGGTACCAAATCGCCGAATCGACGGTCCATCGTGGTCTGAGATCGCGTCGGCCATCGCGCTTCGTGTGAATCCATTTCGTCAAAGCCATTCCTATGGCTGTGTATAGGCCTTTTTCGATTTTCGACTGACTATCATGGAGGGACGATTCATTGGCAACAAAATTTGACGGCCAAAAATTTGAACAGATTATTCATGCCCAGGTGCAACCGGTTGGCCTGTTCGATGGCATTTGCGACAATAGCAATGTTGCCAAAATTAATGGAGAATACATAATCCGATATCAGACCAACGACGCCGAGACAACCATCCTTGATCCCTATTCGTTTGAGCCAATGTTAACGGACCTCGACCTGTTTCTGTTCGGCGAAGGAAAACACCATCGACTGTACGAGCGGTTGGGCGCTCATCTGCGTACCGTTGACGGTGTGGATGGGGTTAACTTTGCCGTTTGGGCTCCCAACGCCAAAGCAATCAGTCTGATCGGCAGCTTTAACGAATGGGATGGGCACCGGCACCCGATGCAAAAGCGCATTCCCAGCGGAATTTGGGAACTGTTTGTCCCGGCAATTGAAGTCGGACACCAATACAAGTTTCGCCTGACTGAACCGTCGGGCCGGCGCACTGACAAGTGTGACCCCTATGGATTCTATGCCGAAGTCCCGCCTCGGACCGCCAACGTGATTGTCGATTTGAATTCGTACGCTTGGAGCGATGCCGACTGGATTCAGGAACGATCCAACGCAAAACAGCTCGACCAGCCGATGTCTGTTTACGAAGTTCATCTGGGCAGCTGGCGGCACCAGGCGGGCAACCACAACGGCTGGCTGAACTATCGCGATCTGGCGCATCAATTGGTTGAATACTGCCAGCAGCTGGGATTCACGCATCTTGAATTGATGCCTGTCAGCGAGCACCCTTACACAGGAAGTTGGGGTTATCAAACGGTCGGCTATTTTGCCGCGACAAGCCGATACGGATCGCCCCAGGATTTGATGTACTTGATCGACCATTGCCACCAGCACAACATTGGCGTGATCATTGATTGGGTGCCAGCACATTTTCCGAAAGACCGACACGGCCTGGCGCGATTTGACGGGACCGCGCTTTACGAACATGCCGACCCGCGGCAAGGTGAACATCCCGATTGGGATACGCTTATTTTCAACTACGGTCGCAATGAAGTCCGTAACTTCCTGATCGCCAACGCGATGTTCTGGATTGATAAATACCACATCGACGGGCTGCGCGTCGATGCGGTCGCGTCGATGTTGTACCTGGATTACAGCCGCAAGGAAGGCCAGTGGATACCGAACAAATTCGGCGGGCGGGAAAATCTGGAAGCGATCGGTTTTCTCAAACAG
>JBGSXT010000648.1:0-1781 GCA_041751295.1 Mariniblastus sp. | reverse complement strand
CGGCGCAAACCGTTGTGTGCCGTAACCTGCGCCTCCCCGACCATCGGCGACGCGATACGTACCGGCACTGTGCCAAGCCATCCGAATGAACAGTGGCCCATAGTGGCCATAATCGGCGGGCCACCAGTCCTGTGAAGTCGTCATCAACGCTTCGATGTCTTTTTTCAACGCATTCAAATCGAGGGAATTGAATTCCTGGGCGTAATCAAAATCCCCACCCATCGGATTGCCCAGCGGTGAATTCTGATGAAGGATTTGCAGATTCAAATGGTTCGGCCACCAGTCCCGATTCGACATGACTCTGGGCTCTGCGTGTCCGTTGGCTGCGCGGTCCTGGGCCGAATTATTTTCAGCTGCGACGAGTTGAACTGAGCCCGTCACCGGGCATTTGCTACCGGCCGACATGATTTCTCGGTAGTTTTCTGGGGGTTGCGATTCTTGACCTAGCAAGATGTTGCCATTCGTTTCTAACATACAGCCAAGCGCGATAGCTGCAAACCAAACTGGAATTGTCCGATTGCGTCGCTGCAAGGTGTGACTTCGTGCCGTTGGGTAAATCACCGAACATTTGGTGGCGTTGACTGACATGTAATCACTCCATGGAATTGTTTAAACCGATGTTGATTGAACCGATGTTGTCGAGTTGCCTGTTTCGTTTTCATTCGCCGACTGCATCCGTGGACTCTGCAAGACACTCGGGACAGGTACCCCAAAAAATTACTTCCGCTTCGTCGATCCGGTAACCCGAATCGTCGGCCGCAGTCAGGCACGGCGTCTGCCCGACGGCGCAATTGACGTCCGCCGTTTTTCCGCAGCCGCGACAGATCACATGATGATGATTGTCACCGACCCGATCCTCATACAGGGCCGGCGACCCGGCAGGCTGGATGCGGCGAATCAGCTGCTTTTCAGTCAACAGCCCCAAAGCGTCATACACCCCTTGCCGCGAGATCGTCCCGATTTCGGCTCGAACGTTCTCGGCGACTTCTTCCGCCGTACAATGAGGCCGCGCCGATACCGATCGAAATACAGCCAAACGCTGCGCGGTAATTTGCACACCGTATTCGCGAAGCAGGTTGGCTAGATCGATTCTCATAAACCATGTTGTATGTTAAATTGTGGACAGTGTCAATAACTAGCATGCGCCTAATTTTGTTGAGTTTAAGCGATTGGCAGGAACCCGACCAGATCAGGGCGTCTTTATAAAACCAGCGTCTGAACCGTCGTTTTGCGACAATGGGGAGTGGCAATCATCTAGGTGCCGCAGGTTTGCGCTCCTTGTTTCTGTTTCCCACGCTCGAATTATCCGATTGTTCTCGCTCCAACCACTCTCTCTATTGCCATACTTACCCATTCAAACTAACGACCCTTTATCTGCGCAACTGGAGGATAAAGGACGACCGATCTTACCGCAGATTGTCATCTGCCACGCGCCAACGACTCAAATTCAATTAAATTAAAAACTGTCCTGATTTTTTTCGGCAACCCAACTGGAACTCGCAAATGAAGTTGGAATTCCCATCTGGACTATTAGTCGTTGTTATTTCCGTGTTCGGTTTCATGGCGCTCGCAACCGATTTGCCCGTGGCCAAACGATCGCCTTTGCAGTCGGGACAGCAATCGTGTTCTGGAACATTGAAGACAAAAGAGTCGAACACAGAGTCGAATTGATGTCCCTGTTATCCGTGATGGAATACTCACCGGATGGGCTGAAGCTGTTGATTTCGAGTCAACAATCAGTCAGTCTTGATAAGCCCGGTCCGGCTGCAGTTCAACCCGGG
>JBGSXT010000647.1:0-2293 GCA_041751295.1 Mariniblastus sp. | reverse complement strand
CCCGGTGATTCCGGCGGTCCTGTATTTAACGCAAAACAGGAAGTCGTCGGCATTATTTCCGGCGGATGGTTCTGGTGGGACGGTGGAGTCAAGTTGCCCAATGGCTCGGAAATCAAAGCGACCTGGCCAGCCCGCGCCAGCAATATTGACCCGATTCGGGTTCTGATGGCCGAAGCCGATGACGGCACAAAAAAATTCTGATATTGAGCATCGCGCGCCTAAGTGCGCACGCCGATCGATTAATCCTACTTTGTGATTCCCGGCTCCCGGATTCCGTTGTGCCCAGTCCGGCAATAGGCATTATCGAATGAAAATTGGTGGCAGAATTGCTCTTCGATAAGTGACGATTTTATGTCGACCCGCTCTTGAACGACGGTACCTCTTCGAACAGCATGAATTGGGATTAGGATCCGGATCAGAAAAAACGCGCAGCCGTTCACACTTCAGGGATCTGACGCATTTTTCGGCGGTAACAAACTTGAATTTGCTGAGCCACCCGGTCGCCGAAAAGTGGTTCTGATACCCTCTTAAGTGGGCCGCCAGCAAGCCACTGCGAACGGTTACAAAAAAAGCAGAAGCCTGTCGCAGTTACGCGTAACAGAGGTAATCCTTATCGAGAACTGAAGCTCTCAGTCCCGTTTTGCATCCGACCCCAATATTTACCTCCGCCAATCGAATAAACGATTACAGAAAACATTCAGCGTTCACTGTTTTGAAGTTGGGGAGAACCGCAGTTTGGCTGCATAATGATGATATCGATCACTTGTGGCTTATCGCGTTTTGATGAAACCAGTCAATAACAGCAGCGGAAGATTTGCGGACCTGATTGCGACCACAATGTTCGTGCTGTCGCTGGTTTTTCTGGGACTGATCGCAACGTTGATTGTGCTCTGGTTGGAGATTCCCCGATTTTCTATGGTCAATGAAGCTCTGTCAGCAGAGGTTGAAGAGGCAATCCATTTCGATCCGATGACAAAAGTCGCTGCCCACCTCGGCGGCTACGTATTCATCGCCTGGTGGCTGCTGGGGTTTGTCTTGGTCGGCGAAGCCATCGTGCAACATTGTCTCCAGGTTCGTCGCCAACGCCCCGTCGACATGTTGAAATGGCGTTTGCATTTGCTGTCTCAGGTGATTTGCCCTCCATTACGACTGGCATCACCGAATCTGGAACGGCAAGGTCATATCTGGCTTCCTCGGATCGGCTGGCAGCCACCGAGCCGCAAGCTGTTCAAGAAACTGCAATCCGCTTTCAGCCGGCCGATGCTATTTTTTGCTTTGCTGATTTTACCTGTGCTGCTGATCGAATACGGCCTGCACACCTATGTCGAACAGCATGTTTGGCTGCGCTTGACATTGCATATCTGCACGGGACTGATCTGGTATGCCTTTGCAGTGGAGTTCATCATTCTATTCAGCGTCTCGGAGCGAAAGTTCGCTTTCGTCAAATCCAACTGGCTTGATCTGACAATCATCCTGTTACCGATGATCATGATCCTCCGTTCAATGCGCGCTCTGCAGATCATGAGAGTTGGCAAGGCCCATCAACTGATGAAACTGTCGCGCGTCTATCGGGTTCGGGGAGTCGCGATGAAAGCCTTCCGGGCATTGATGTTGTTGGAGGTTTTTGGCCGGTTGATCCCGGTCTCGCCGCAGAAAAAGCTGAAACGGCTTCAAAGTGAATATGACGAAAAGAAGGAAGATCTGGACGAATTAGGAGTCGAAATTGGCAAACTTGAAATGCAAATCCGGCAGCAGTCGGAAAGTAAAGCGGCCTCCTGATTTCCATACAACCGAGGTTTTGGTTTGCGATCACCCGCAAATCCAGTCATCGCGGAAATTGGACTTCAATGATCAGACCCTGGGCGCCGTTGATGGCCTGAATCTGGCCACCCAGATGTTGGGTACTTGACTGGCAAATGCTCAAACCAAGTCCATTTCCTCGGCGGCCGTCACGTTCGCGGGACGCATCGAGCTGAAAGAATCGTTCGAAGATTCGGTCCAGAAAATCCTCCGGCACCCCCGGACCCGAATCCCAAACTTTGAACAACACGTGGGTTGAGGTTCTGCCAAGTTCAACCTCAACTTTTCCACCCGGCGGGCTGAATTTCAACGCATTGTCCAACAGGTTATTGACGATTTGACGAAGCCTGGTTTCGTCGCTTCGGATTTTCACATCTGGTTCCAGATTGGCAATAACCGAAATCTGTTTTTCTTCGGCAACACCCGAGAAAATATTGACCGATGTTTCAATCAGTTGCGAAAAGTTGACTTCGTGAAATGAAGTGGTCGGATT
>JBGSXT010000646.1:0-5397 GCA_041751295.1 Mariniblastus sp. | reverse complement strand
GATCCGCCATCGGTTGTTTGCCAAACGCCACCGCCCGTTGAGCCCATATAGTACTTCATCGGATTGCCACGAACACCCGTTACCGCTGCGGACCGGCCACCACGAAACGGTCCAATGCAGCGGAACTTGAGTGAATCAAACAGGTCCTGATGCGCTTCGTTGGAATCCTGCAGGACCGGACTGGCTGACTGCAGCGGAATGCAAAGATGCAGCGGAATGCAAAGAGACACGCAGCATACCAGAATGGCACGAAAACGCATGATGAAATACTCTCAAATGATCAGTTGAATCCAGGGGTCTGCGGAAAATGGCTTTGAACACCATGAAACCGCTCCGGCGAACTCCGACCTGGATAGCAAATTCCATGGTAATCAAAAATCAGTATGAATCCATTTCAGAATGGCGTGGTGTATGGTTTTGGTTGCAAAGTCTTGCGTCAGCCGCATGCCAACGGCTCATGTTCCGGATCGACGATACAACTCGAACGAATAATCGAAATCATTTTTCCTGTCGGCTCCGAATCGTTCGGATTCGACCAATGTCCAGAGGGCCCATTCAATTTCCGGCAGAAACGTGTCTCCCGCTACTTCGGCGTGGACGCGAGTCAGATACATCGTCTGCAAGTGTTCCAGCGCCGCCTGATAGATTTCAGCACCGCCAATCACAAACGGCTGATCGTCGCCAGCGGCGGCTGACAGCGCAATCGCCAGACTGCTTACGACCACCGCCCCCGGAAAATGGAAATTCCGGTTTCGAGTGACGATAATTGTCGTCCGCTCCGGCAACAGTCGTCCGATCGAATCAAATGTCCTGCGGCCGAGCACGATGTGGTGACCGGTCGTTAATTGCCGAAATCTTTTCAGATCGGCCGAGAGATGCCACGGCATGCCACCCTGATTGCCAATCACGTTGTTCTCGCTGACGGCCACGATCAGCGAGACGTTCGGGTCCCTCATACGGCAACCGCGGCACGGATATGAGGATGAGGGTGATAGTCGATGATCTCAATGTCCTCGAACTTGAAATCGAAAACGGAAGCGATATCTGGATTCAACCGAACCGTCGGTAGCGGTCGAGGTTCCCGTTGCAGCTGCAGTCTGGCCTGGTCAAGATGGTTCAGATAAAGGTGGGCATCGCCCAGGGTATGAATGAATTCTCCCGGCTGCAGCCCACAAACCTGGGCTATCATCAGCGTCAACAAACTGTACGACGCGATGTTGAACGGAACACCCAGAAAAATGTCGGCGCTACGTTGATAGAGCTGGCAGGACAATTTGCCGCCCGCCACATGGAACTGGAACAGCGTGTGGCAAGGCGGCAGCTTCATGCGGGGAATCTCGGCCACATTCCAGGCACTGACAACCAGTCGTCGCGAATCCGGGTTCACCTTGATGTCGTGAATAACCTGCGAAATCTGGTCGATTGTCTGGCCATCGGGCCCCTGCCATGTCCGCCATTGCGTCCCGTAAACTGGCCCCAGTTCACCCGCTTCATCGGCCCACTGGTTCCAGATCGAGACGCCGTTTTCCTGTAGATAACGCACGTTCGAATCACCCCGCAAAAACCAGATCAATTCGTGGATGATACTCGGCAGATGCAGCTTTTTGGTTGTCAAACAGGGAAACCCGGCTGCCAGGTCAAATCGCATCTGGTATCCGAAGATGCCCAGTGTACCCGTGCCGGTGCGGTCTGACCTCTCTGCACCGGACGCCAGAACCTGCTCGATTAACTGCAAATAGTTTTTCATGTTCGGGACTTCAAATGGGCGTCAAGGCGGGACAACATCCGTCGGACCGCCCGATCCGACATCCTTCTGGAAATACTTTAGCGAAAATGTCCCGGCAGTGGAACAATCTGGATCGAAAGACGGAACATTCGGCATCTGGCCGGACTAAATCAACAGTACCATATTGAGCACCGAATATTGAATGTAATTCCAGTTCTTTGGATGCAACAGGTTGCGACGACTTTCTGAATCGACGGTCTGAAATTCCATGTACGAACTCTCAATTATCGTACCATTGCTGGGCGAGCTGCCGAAATTCGAAGATACGTTGGCATCGGTGCTGCGGTATCGTCCCAAAAACGCCCAGGTCATCGTGCCGCACGACGGACAATATCATGATCCGCATGATTTGCGAAACGATGTCGAGTTTGTGTCCTGCCAGAGCAGAAAAAATTTGGCTGGATTTCTCAACGCCAGTTTCAACGCGGTCCAAGGTGTCGTCACCGTTTGCATTCGGCCGGGCGTTGAAATCGATGAAGACTGGGAGCAATCCGTCATTGAGGCATTTCAAAATGACAGAGTCGGTGCAGTAACTCCAATCATTTTTTCCGAAATTGCCCCCTCAAGAATCGTTGCCGCCGGTGTGACCTTTGATCGATCGCTGACACGGCATTTGGCCGGTCGCGGCAATTCGACTCGAAACGCCAATCCAGCCAACATTCGTCAGACAGGCCCCACCAGTTGGCTGGCCGCCTGGCGAACAAGAGTCTTGAAATCGTTGGCGCCTCTGGATGAACAACTCGATTCCGTTTACATCGATCTCGATATTGCACTGGCCATTGCCGGTCTAGGGTGCATCGCAGTTCTGGAACCCGACTTCGTGGGCATTGTCGAATCGGAAAATGAGATTATCGTTGACTCTGCAACCCCACACTGGACTTCGGCACAACGCGCCCGGACCAGACATGGCCAACTTCTGACCCATTCGTTGCCAGAAATCAGCTTGACGGAAACCAGGCCGATTCCAACTTCGAAAGGGAAGTTCAAACACATTTTTCAGCGACTTCATGTTTGGCGAATGCGGACGTCCGACGAACAATTCAGCACTCGCCTGCAATTGAACCGGCAAGTCGCCTTGACCTCATCGTCCTCATCCGGATTCGATTCAATCCGCGCACCCCATCGTCGGGCCGCATGAAAACGAGGAAGGATCCAGTTTTACGCCGAGTGTTCCTCATACAATTAAATCCACCTGCTTCAGACAATAATTGCCGTTGCGGGGACCGGAAAATGCTGACACAGATCTTCCACCTGCTGCCGGACGGATTCTGAAACGGAATGGTCGTCCGGTGATTTCATGACTTGCACCATCCAGCGGCCAATGTCCCGCATTTGATCGGGACCCATGCCGCGGGTGGTCAAAGCTGGCGTTCCGACCCGAATGCCGCTGGGGTCGAGCGGCTTGCGTTGATCGAATGGGATCATGTTCTTGTTGACCGTGATCCGACAGCGCTCCAGCGCTTCTTCCGCGATTTGGCCTGTCGATCCGACGGAGGTTACGTCAATCAGACACAGATGATTTTCCGTTCCGCCGCTGACCAGTGTTAATCCACCGGCCATCAATGAATCCGCCAGGGCCCGGCAGTTTTCAATGATACTGCGGGCGTAAGTTTTGAATTCGTCTTTGAGCGCTTCGCCGAAACAGACAGCCTTGCCGGCAATGACGTGCATCAACGGGCCACCTTGCATGCCAGGAAAAACGCTGCGGTTGATATCCTTGGCCGCATTCTTTTTACACAGAATCAAACCACCGCGCGGACCGCGCAGCGTCTTGTGAACTGTCGTCGTGACAAAATCGGCGACTTCCACCGGATTGTCATGAACGCCACCGGCAACCAGTCCTGCATAGTGGGCCATGTCGACAAACAATATGGCCCCCACATCGTCGGCGATTTCCCGGAACCGAGCATGCGGAATCTCGCGCGGGTAGGCACTGGCCCCGGCCACAATCATCTTCGGTCGGTGCTCCTTGGCCAAGGCAGCAACCTGATCGAAATCAATTCGATGATCCGACCGCCGGACGCCGTAATGCACGAAGTTGTAAAGTATTCCTGATAGGTTCAACTTCATGCCGTGCGTCAAATGGCCACCATGGGCGAGGTCGAATCCCAACACAGTATCGCCCGGTTGCAGACAGGTCAGATAGACCGCCTGATTTGCCTGGGAACCGGAATGGGGCTGGACGTTGGCAAACTCGGCCCCAAAAAGTTCCGTCGCGCGATCGCGAGCGATGTTTTCCACGACATCCACGAATTCACATCCGCCATAATACCGGCGGCCCGGATAACCCTCCGCGTATTTATTCGTCAATACGCTGCCCACGGCCTCCATGACTGCCGGACTGGTGTAGTTTTCACTGGCAATCATTTCGAGGCCCAGGTATTGCCGGTTTGCTTCGTCCTGAATTGCTGAAAAGATGTCAGGATCGCGGGTCTGCAAATAGTTCATAGTCGTACTATTGATTAAGAGAAAATATTAAGAGCCGATCCCAAAAGGGGTCAGGCCCTTTGAAACCAGAGAGTCAAACCCCTTTTGGAATCAGCTCTAAGTGTTTCTGAATTCCGGATTGGACTTGATCCGGCCGGTTTTTTCCAGCGGGGAAGGGTTTGACAGCACCTCATTCACGGCCAACTGTTGGCGCTGGTTTGATCGACACGTTCAGTTGGCCACTGTTGTCGTCCAAGCGCGCGGGAGATTCATTAATTCGCAGACAAATTACGCCGGATCGATCGAACTGCAATTCAGCACCCAGTCCAACCGTTAGTGGCTGCAACAGTCCCGCGATTTCACCGTCATTACCCAACACTCCCACCACAAGTTGACCCAGCGGTTTGCCCCGATAGTACTGGATCGTCACACCGCCTGCTTCACAGGGCCAGTCGTTGCCGGCTTCACTGGCGACAGTAAATCGACCTGATCCGGCGATGCGCAGTCGGTCACCTTGCTGAACCATGACGGGTGTCGCCTGCCAACCGAAACCAGCATCGATCTGAAAACGATCGTTGTCTGACGAGTCAGCAATCACTCTCCTCAATCGTCCGCGATCGATCTCGTATCCAAAATCAATTTCATTTACGAACAGATTCCAGTCTCGTTCAAGTTCCGCTCGATCGGGTTTGATCGATTGTTCAAATTTCTGATTGAATCGGCTGGGGTCCAAATGGGCGTTCCCCTGCAGTTCGGCAAACTGACGTTTTGAAAGTGGATGCCGGGAAAGGAACTCGCAGACGGCCCAACTCCAGGCATAATACTGGACCTCTCGAAAAACTTCCGGCGCAAAATTCAGTACATCGGTGATCGACAACGCTTTGCCGGCGGCACAGTCGTCCTGAATCAACTTGATGCGTCCCCAATATTCGGCTTCGCTGCGATCGCGCAACTGGTGATTCAGTTCTAACTGGCCATCGAACCAACGATGGACGCCGAGCAATTCGGCCATTCCTTCGCTGTACCACGGCGCGCCGGTCCCGTTGAGAAACCACTGCATGAAAGAGTGGGTCCCCTCATGCAACAGTAAATGACGAGTGTAATATTTGCCTTGTTGCAGATAGACCCACATTTCATGCCCTCGTTGATAACCGGCTGGAAAATCCGGCAGATCACCTGGGATC
>JBGSXT010000645.1:0-8091 GCA_041751295.1 Mariniblastus sp. | reverse complement strand
GAACTGGAATTCGGTCCCAATACGATTTGGGTGGATACCAATGGTGACTTGGTTCCGGACACGCTTGTTGGCGACCAAATCCGTGGGCCGGATCCATTTTGCATCGGTGTGATTCAAACCTTGGCCAGCGGCATGGCTTTTGACTCGTTTGGAAGACTGTTTATCTACGACAGTGTCGACGAAGTCGTTCGTGGGTTCGGATTCGCCAATCCGGTCGTTCCGAATAACCCGTTATTTGATCCCTGCGTTTTTGATTTTGACCTGCTGGGATACGGCGGCGATACCAGTTTGACTTCGTCCGGGTTGACGGTCGGTAACGGCTTGGCAGTTGTCAACCAGTTTCTATTGATTGGATCGGACGCCGAATTCAGGAATACATTCGTCAGTTTTTTCGATCTACCGGATCCTGGTGAAATGCCAGATCCACTGCCAGAAGTCTTCCCGACCGGTTTCTTTGAACGTGAACCTTTTCAATCATCGATGTTTGCCGCCGTCGCGATTGGGGACTTGGTCGGAGCGGAGGGAAATTTAAGTGGTCTACCGGCGTTTTTCCCCGACAGCATAGTGGTCAACAACGGGATGGCAGCCAAAGACGCCACGCTGGAATCCATAGTCGTATCAGACGATTTCCGGTATTGTGTGTTTGCCGGCGGCAGCAATGGCAATCTGACCCCGCTGGACATCGACTTCCTGTTCACGTTGCCGAATCCGGATGAACTTGATGAGCTGGGCATCGAAATTGAAGTACAAGCCAACGTCCCCAATCTGACGCAGCTTGTAAGAATTCTTAACGTCAACACGGGTCAATTCGAAGTCGTCGGCGTCAACAATCTGTTGATCGGCGAGGATGAAACGACCACTATTGAATTGACATTGAATATTGACAACTACATCAATCCCGCCAACGGAACGTTGGTCTGCAGGATTCAAACACTCCCCACCGGATTGGTTTTGTTGTTCCCATGGCAGGTCAAATACGACAGCGTATTGGTCTTGGCCGAATAACGGTTTTCAATCGTAACGGCCCAACTCACTGGCCTTTCAGGATTGATTGGCCACTAGTTGGGATTGCCGATCTGTCGCAGGTATTCACCCAGACGTGCCTGAATATCCAACAATTGTTGCCAATTCTGTTTAGTGATTTCGATGTTCGCTGATTTTCCGGGAACTTCAACGGCAGCCACAAATCGACGAAACTGCATATGAAAGAATTCCAGCACTTCCGAAAGTTGGGCCGCTTGACCCGGCGTCAATCGCTCCGGCAGAGTGGGAGGCTCGATGTCCAGTAAGGCCAATTGGTAATTAGGATCTTCTTTCCACTGCCTGTTCACAACGACGTTTTCGGACGAACATGAAGACGATCGGGAATCCACCATGCCATCAAATTGCTTGCCGTACTCGCTCGCTTGGAGTCTTTCCAATCGTTTGTTGATTTGCGCTCGAGTCCCGAACAGCAGCGTGCTGCGTCCGACAGTGATCAGGTCGCCATGCCGGAGAATGCGCAACTGAACTTCTTCGTTATTGACCTTGGTGCCATTGGTACTTTCCAAATCGGTCAGGACAAGGTTTTCATGGTCCAACTGGATTTTCAGATGGAACCGGCTGATTCGTTCGTCGTTCAGTTGAATCGAATTGCCTTCTTCGCGACCGATGGTGATCGGCGGCAGCAGTCCATCGAACGAGCGGCCACGGTCGGATCCATCCAGCACCCTGAGTGTGACTGAGTTCATTTAATCCTCGTAACGGGAAAGGTCATCCTGGTCGCACCATACACCGAACTTCTGATCACCTGTCCCTACGGTTATTCAGTCCCCACCACATTTTATCACAATGGCCGTTCGGAATCCTGTAGTTTAAGCTTGAATTCCGACGAAAATTCCGTATCCTGTTGGTTCCAAACGGTTAAGTTGGCAGCGGCGGCCAACGGACTGGACGATTTTTGCACTCGTAGCTCAATTGGACAGAGCATCGGTCTTCGGAACCTAGGGTTGGGGGTTCAAATCCATCCGGGTTTACTTTTACGGGCGAAATACAAAATAGACTGCGCCCATCAGGCACAGCCCGGCCCAGAGAAAATCCAACTTCAGTGGCTGGTTCATGTAGAACATCGCAAACGGAACAAAAACCGCGAGCGTGATCACTTCTTGAAGAATCTTCAACTGCCCCAGATTCAGTTCGGTGAAGCCAATTCGATTCGCCGGAACCTGGATCAGGTATTCAAAAAAAGCAATGGCCCAGCTGACCAGAACGGCGATCAGCCAAGGCTTGGTATTCAGTTCCTTCAGGTGGGCGTACCAGGCAAAGGTCATGAAGACGTTCGACAAAATCAGCAAGCCGACTGTTTTCCATATCACGAGTGTCATCGAGCAATATTCCTGTTCACATTTCTGATGGCAGTCATCAAAAAACTGTTTCCTGCCTGTCCACGGGCTGCTTCTTTAAGCATCGGATTTGCAAAGCCGTGAAGGCGTAAAGGTAATTGCGGCTGCCGAAGTTGTCGAGACAATTGACAACGGTTGTTGCCCAACCGGCATGTCTGGGTCGAGTCCGGCTCGACAGCCGCCCGAAGTTCATTCAAAATAAATTAAAAACCAGCAAAGTCAGCCAGTAAAACCTTTGAATGGAATTGATGGAACAACCGCCAACAGATATTCGCGTTTTCCTGGATTTCAGACAGTCTCCACTGGTCAGTGCTGCCCAATGGATTGGTCAATCGCATCGGATCGGGAATTTGCTCGATTTGTCTGGTTACCTCGTCGTGCTGCCGACCGCGCGAGGCTCACAACGGTTCTTGCAGCTGATCGTCGAATTTTCCACGCAAGAAAAACTGAACCTGATACCACCGATACTTACTACGATCGGTGATTTTCCTGAATATCTGTACGACGCGGCACAACCTTTGACCTCCGATCTGTGTCAGCTGCTGGCGTGGTCGAAAGCTCTACAACAGTCACCGCCGTGGGAAATCGAGGAACTGTTTGGAAAAATCGGGCATTTGACGGCGGAACAATGGCAGCCCCATGCCCAAATGATTTCCGAATTACATCGACGCCTGGCAAGTGAAGTCTGGAGTTTCCGGACCGTCGCACGGGAATTCAAAAAGCTGCACAAGTCGTCGTTGGAAGTCAAAAGGTGGGAAGCACTCGAAGCGATTCAAGGCCGCTATTATGAGATATTGAATGAGGTCGGATTGTGGGACAAACAGGCCGCCCGCAGCGTGGCGATTCGACGCAAGCTGTGCCGGGCAAATCACCAGATTATCCTGATCGGTGTCGCTGATCTGAACCGGGCAACGCGGTCAATGTTGGATCTAATACGCGATCATGTTCGCGTGCTGGTGGCCGCGCCCGAAACGCTGCGCGATCGATTCGAAGAGTTCGGCGGGCTGATGACCGGAAATTGGCTGGATGCGGAAATCCGGTTTCCCTGTGAACGAATCCGCGTGGTCGACCGATTTGAGGACCAGGCGTTTGCCGTCTCGTGGTGCCTGTCGCAGCTCGACGGCCAATTTGCTGCCGATCAGATTACGATCGGTATTCCCGACGCTGACGTCGAGCCGCAAGTCGAACGGAGTTTGAATGCAATTGGTGTCGCGCATCGCAATCTGAAGGGGACGCCCGTCAAGGATACGGGACCGATCCAGTTGATGGTCGCTGTTCTGGAGTATCTGGAACAGCAGGACTACCCGACATATGCTGCACTCGTTCGCCATCCCGACATGTTCGATTGGCTGGCCATTCAATTAAAAAACCGGCATTGGCTTTCGGACCTGGACGATTACCAGAATCAGGGATTGCCCGATCGTATCGAAATTGCAGCGCGACAGCCGTTTGGAGAATTTGATGAAAGCCGACGCCACAGCGGCGGGGTCAAAACGCTCAACGCTGTTCATCTGACCCTTTCGCGTTTATTGAAGCAGCTGGTCGGCAAGCCAAAGTCGATTACCAGCTGGACGAAGCCATGGATTTCCGTGTTGCAGAAAATTTATGGTAACCGACTGTTAGACAAAAATGACTTGGCGGACCAGCAGACAATCGCCGCCTGCCACGAACTCCTCGCGGCATTAAACGATCTGCAACGGATTCCGGAAGGCTGGAAATTGGAAGTCACAGCAGCAGCCGCAATCCGGATGGCTATCGATGCGGTTGTCCACCGCACGGTGATCTCGCCGCCTGTTCCGGACGCCATCGAATTGGCGGGTTGGCTGGATTTAACCCTTGACGATGCCCAAGTGATGATCGTGACCGGCATGAACGACGAGCATATTCCGGCATCGGAAAACGGACACCCGTTTTTGCCCAATGCGATCTGCAAAGAACTGGGGATTCTCGACAATGATCGCCGCTACGCCCGTGACGCCTACGCCTTGACGGTGATCACCGGCGTGCGCGAACATTTCTGGCTGATCACCGGCCGCCGCGATTTGCAGGGTGAGCCTCTCAAGCCCAGTCGATTGCTGTTCGCCGACAGCAGCGAAGTTGTGGCGCAACGGGCGAGGGCATTCTTTGAATACAAGGGCGAGTCCGAACCGCAGTTTTGGCTGGCGGATCCCGACCTCGCCCCGAAGGCACAACAATTCTCGATTCCCAGGCCCACCACAGGAAAACCGCTTGATACATTGCGAGTTACTGCTTTTCGAGAATATCTCAAATGTCCGTATCGATTCTTTCTGGGATCAGTTTTGCAACTTGATTCGTGCGATGACAGCCTGCAGGAACTTGACGGCGGTGCGTTTGGCACTCTGTTGCACGCGGTGATGGAAGATTTCGGAAAAAGCGATTTCAAAGATTGCGCCGATGAAAATCAGCTGCTGACGGTTTTTAATCAACGATTGGATTTTCAAGCCCAGCAGAACTATCCGGGTTCTCGCCTGCCGGCGGTACGAATTCAGATCGAACAACTTCGAATGCGGCTGCATCGGCTCGCGCCGCTGCAGGCCCAGTGGGCATCACAGGGCTGGCGAATCGTCAGCGTTGAAGAACGCAACAATCACACGCTGAACGTTGACGGATTGCCGTTTGAGATTCGTGGTACGATCGATCGTGTCGATGTCAATGATTCGACCGGCCAAGTCGCGATCTGGGACTACAAGACTTCCGATACCGGCGACAGCCCGAACGCCGTGCATCGGAACAAGACTGGCTGGAAAGACCTGCAATTGCCACTTTATCGACATCTGGCAAAGGAGATTTCCGCTTTGGCTGGCCTGGACTTGAGTCGCGGTCAACTGGGCTACATTCTGTTACCGCGCGAATTGGACAAAACAAGCTTTTCGGCTGCAAACTGGACCGATGGCGAACTTGCCGAGGCTGATGAATTGATGCGATCCATCATCCGCAACATTCGAGCGGAGAAATTTTGGCCGCCAGCCTCTAGAGCACCCAAATACAGCGAAAAATTTGCCGCGATCTGTCAGGATGCCGTTTTTGAGAAATATTCGATCGAATTGGATGCCCAAACTGCCAAGGTGTCGCCATGAGCGGGCTGTCAGCTGAGTTCTTCGAGAATCAAGTCATCCGGGCTTCGGCGGGAACGGGCAAGACGTTTGCCTTATCCAATCGATTCCTGCGTTTGTTGGTATCGGGAGTTGCATCGGAAACGATTTTGGCGACCACGTTTACTCGTAAAGGGGCGGGAGAAATACTGGATCGGATCGTCCAGCGATTGGCACAGGCGGCGCTGGACGCTGAATCCGCCACGAAACTGGCGGATCAGCTGAATTGTCCTGGTTTGAATCAACTGCGGTTCCAGGATTTGCTTGCTAACCTGATGAAGCAATTGCACCGATTGCAGATTGGAACGCTGGATTCCTTTTTTCATCGTATTGTTCAGGCATTTCGACTGGAGCTTGGATTGCCCGCCGAGTGGTCGATCGTGGATCAACAGCAGATTAGGCGGTTGCAATTCCAGTCCATTCGCGAAATCCTGCACGAGAAAACAGTGATCGATTTGTTGCATCTGTTGAATCAAGGCGATGCTGGACGGAAAATCGCCGACCTGATCGGCAAATCCGTTGATGATCTTTACGAAACCTACCTCGATTCCAATCAGGACGCCTGGAACAGTCTGCTCGAAGTTGGCGATTATCAGGCAGACAAAGACTTCAGCGATGTCGTTGAGACACTGGAAGCAATCAGTTATCCACATGCGGGTCAGAAGAAACAGATACTCAAAGAAATTGAACTGATGCGCAGCTGCCAGTGGAAAGTACTGGTGGACAGCTCCATCTTTAAGGTGATCGTGATCGGCACCAATAAGTATTTCAAACTGTTGCCTGACGAATGTCTGGAAGCCTACAAGCCGATCATCGAGCAATGTCGCGGCTACGTGATCGACAGGTTGTTGCGGCAGAATTTAGCGACGTATCGGCTGTTGGATGAATTTGGTCAACGCTTTGAGGCTGACAAAGTCCGGCTGGGCGAATTGCGTTTTGACGACATCACACGAAAACTGCAATCCTATATCGCGGCTGCCGACCGGGACCGAATATCCTTTCGAATAGATCACCATGTCGACCATCTGCTGCTGGACGAGTTTCAGGATACCTCTCTTGCCCAATGGAATATCATTCGGCCCTTTGCCGAACGGACAACGGCGGATCGCGCCGGCAAGTCATTCTTTTGTGTTGGTGATTTGAAGCAAGCGATTTACGGCTGGCGGAACGGGGTCGCCGAGATTTTTGACCGCGTTGAACATGATTTGCCTAATATTTCCCTATCGCCGTCACTGATCACCAGCTATCGATCGTCGCCGGCAGTAATCGAAACCGTCAATCAGGTGTTCCAGAATCTCGACCGATATCAGCCGAATGATGACAACGTGAAGCAGGCTGTTACGGACTGGGCGACACGATTCCAGCCACATCAGACAAAAAAGACTGAGTTGCCAGGCTGCGTTACGATCGATTATGCCCCCAATGGTGATGACAACAGAGACGCTGGCCGTAACGAGCGGATGCTGCAGCAAACAGTCGATCTGATTCGCGAATTGTATGAGCAATTGCCGGGGCGAAGTATCGGAGTGCTTGCACGCACCAACAAGTCGATCGGAAAATTGATTTTCATGCTGCAGGATGTGGGTATTCCTGCCAGCGAAGAGGGGGGAAATCCGTTGACCGATTCGGCAGCTGTTGAGTTGGTGCTTTCCGCCATGCAGTTGGCCGATCATCCAGGCGACAGCATCGCGCGATTTCACCTGTCGAACAGTCCGCTGTCCGTGCCGCTGAAGCTGATGCTCGAAAGCGCAACGATTCAGGATGAAGGTTTTAACCGCGCGAGGCAGATAAATGCGGCGGCCAATGCAGCGTCGGAACAGTTGCGACGACAACTTTCCAGACAAGGATACGGTTCGACGGTCGAAGAATTGGCGGGCGTATTGGCCAGACATTGCACGCGACGCGAACTGTCGCGACTGCAGCAGCTTGTCCAACAGGCATTCAATTACGACCGCAGTCACCCGGAACCGGGAACCAGGTTGCGGCCAACGCGATTTGTGAAGTACATTCGCGACGAATTCCGCGCCAGCGACAAGTCGTCAGCTGACGTGCGCGTGATGACGATTCACAAATCGAAGGGGCTGGAGTTTGATGTCGTCGTGCTGCCCATGAGTTCGGGTCAGGGTTGGTTTTCAAGGCCACCTTCATTGATTATTGGCCGTGCAAGCAAGACTGAACCGATCAATCTGGTGTCGCGCATGGCTAGCGAAGTCGAACGCTTATTGTTGCCGCCAGAATTCGAAACGGCCTTTCAGCAGCGATGCCGCAGCGCAGTCCTCGATAATTTGTGTGTGCTGTATGTCGCCATGACCCGAGCGGTTCACGCGACCCATGTTGTGATGTCGTACGGCTGCAAGCCGGAAAATACGTCGGAGGCGGGCGTTCTTTTGTCGACGTTGGTCCCCGAATGGCAGGCTGACTTGCGTGATCAGGGGCGGCTTTTTACTCATGGCGATCCGAACTGGCATCAGTCGCCACGGCAAACGGAACAGGCCGTCGAATCTGGCGAATCGAAGCGCTACTATCTGCCGCCTGACGCCGGACTGACGTCTCTTTCTTTGGCAAAGGGGGGCAGAAGTGGTCGAGGGATCAAACGA
>JBGSXT010000644.1:0-3864 GCA_041751295.1 Mariniblastus sp. | reverse complement strand
AATAAGAAGGGTGCCCGATTCACGTCGACGCGGACAGCTCGTGAAGTCATCCGGGTAATTGCCAAGAAATCGCCGTTAGACCTATTGTTTGTCGTGGCTTCTGCGCCAGAAATCAAGGCGCTTGCTAAGGAACGTGGGGTCCCGTTTGCAGAGGCAAATGAACTGTTCGCCGCGGAGGCCATAGAAAACATCGTTACACCAATTGTAGAACGAGAAGTTGAAGAAGGGCTTCGGTTCTTTAACAATTCAAATGTGGCGATCCGGGTTCGAACTTTAGTCAATGCTGGGTTTTCCGAAAACGAAGCCCGGAAGACGGTTTCAAGTGAATTTGGCTTTAACTATCAGACGGGCGACATTGATGAGTGAAGACAGTTCATTTAAATTGGTTCTTGGATACGGATTGGCGGAATATTCGACAGATCTTCGATCAGGGGACGTTGTTGTGAATAGTTCGGCAATAGAAGTACGACAATCTGACGGCTTGGTTGCGATGACTATTCCTGCTGGAACATTGCATTTTGTGCTTCAAGGACAAGTTGATTACCCTGGTGATGTATGGCTCGGCAGGTTAGAACCTGAAAGAGAGCGACATATCTGGGAACTGAGGACGTTTTGGGACACGTTTGAGAAAACCAGTGAAGAACACAACTATTCACACGGCGACTTTTAAGTCTTATCGTTAATGATTGGCTTCGACCCGGCCAGCCGGCTGACCTCGGCCAGCGATCCGTCGGGGAGCTACAGTTTTGCCTACGATCAACTCGACCGAATCACCAATGAAACGCAGAATTTCAACAGCATCGGCCTGACAGCGAGCATCTCGCTGGATCGGACTTACGATGCGGTGGGGAATCGCTTGACGCAGGCGGCGGACCTGATCTCGGGCTCGACGGTCACAGCGGATTACTTCGCGACGTGGTATTATGATGACTTGGATCGGATTTCGCGGATCGATCAGACTCAGCAGGGAGGAGCCGGATCGCATGCTGTGGCCGATAAACGGATCAATATCCAGTACAATGCGCTGGGTCAGTTCACGCTGATCAACCGCTTTGAGAACCTCAGTGGCAGCAATCCCGGCCTGCGTTCGGCTTATACTTATGACAGTGCCAATCGATTGCAGGAACTGGCGCATCGGAATATCAATAGGGCCGGGCAGGCGAATTTGTTGGCTCGCTACGAATTTAATTACGACGCCATGGACCGCATCCTCAGTATCGACTCGAACCTGGACGGCGTGAGCATATTGACTTACGACAAGCGCAGTCAATTGCTGACGGCGAACCATGCGGCTCCGCGTCCGGACGAGAACTATTCATTCGATTCCAACGGCAATCGGACGAACGCCGGTTACTCCAACGGTGGCAATAACCAAACATGAGGAGCTTGCTGGCCAGCGGCTGTAAGGGGACCAGTACAAACGCCCGGTCGATCATCCAATCCTGGTAAGTGTTCGAATTATGTTGGGACGTGACTCACAGTTCGCATCACGAAAATTTCACGAACCGGAGGAAAAAAACGGCCAATTTACGAATCGCATTGGCGGATTTCAAACCGCTATCGGCAAAAGCCAAACGAGCGGTCAGCTAGGGCGACCCTTTGCAAACGAATATCGCCTAGGGTTTGAAGTGTAAGCCAAAGCATTGTTTGCCGCGACGAAGTTCGATACGCGCATGCGTTGCAGCAAACATCAAATCGGTCCGGTGTACTTATGGACATTTAAATTGCTGCCGTCGGTAACTCGTAGCGGCGCTGATCAGAATCGGATACCACCGCCGATATTGCTAAAGAAGTTTGGCGATTGATCGTTCAGTCCCCACCCCACCCGCAGGCCAAGCTCGAAATTGGGCGTAATCAGATAATGCGCCCCAGGACTGAAAAAGTGTTGAGTGGTTTCGTTCTCGCGACCTCCGGTGGAGACGCTGAAGTACTCCGCGTGCGCCTTCCATTTTTCGGCGAATGGAATCTTGAGTACAGTCGACGGGGACCAGACGTTGAATCGATCCTCCTCAAAGCTGCCGGTTCCGTAGCGGATAGCGGAATCCCATTCCCATTCATTTTGCAGCTTCCAGCCGAAGACGTACGTTGCCGACAATTGGGTATCGGTGCTTTCACCGCTGATTGGAGTAAAACCCTGCAGTATGATTGAACTCTGGGGTTTGCGACAATGTTGCTCCGTGAGCCGCCATTTGGTGCCATACAAAATCCGGGCCTCGCTTTCGAGTTCGGAAACAAGTTCTCCATCATCGGGCGCATTTCCGGAAATGGGATTTCCAGCGCCACCTACCTCGTAATTGTATCCGAATCGCAACTCGACATTTTCGCTGATGCCGTATCGCGCGACGATCTCAGGCAGGCTATGGGTTTCGGGGACGTTGCGGTTATCGATGAATGAATAAGCCGATTCGATCACGAATCGTCGGCAGCCCACAACACTGGTAGCTGGGGTAAACGAGTCGCGGTCGGTTTCGATCTCGTCCGCTTCCTCTTCAGGTTCTTGTTCCTCGGGCTCTTCGTCTTCCTCAGGCCCATTTTCGACTTCGCCTGTTTTTCGTTCCGTAATTCGCGCCGGTCCTTGATCAGGCGGGAACTGCGCGTAGCTGACTGTTTGTAAGGCAAGGATTGCTGTAATGAACGGGCCGGAAATTAATCCTGGATGAGTCATAACTGTTCTTTCCGCAGCGACCATTGTGCGGCTCCCAACAAGACGTTCATCCGGCCGATGCAACGAAGAGTCGGCCACGTGTTAAAACAGGCATTTAAATGGGAATCGATTCCGATTCGGTTGTTGTCGACACAGTTCGGCATCCGGCAAACCGCTTAACAGGCTTATCGGCCTGACGGCAGTTCGCCGAAAAATGCGGATTATTCTGTCCGTGCAATCCAGCCATCTGTCATAACTTGCCATAAACTGATATTTCACCGGGTCGCGTGGAGGGACGGAATCAGCAGTAGGCCTCCGACTTGGAATCGTGATGGTCCAAATGCGCCGGTGCGAAGCTGATCGGGTGTATTCAGGTCAATCAAATACTGTTTGTGCAGATACTATACAGGACGAACTCGTTCGAATTCAAAGAATGGGAACCTTGAACAAATTTCGGACGGCGCGACAGATACTCGATCGCTTGCATCGGAATCTCGATGCCTGCATGCAAAAGGACCAATTTCGATTTTCAACAGAAGTTAAGGCTCTGCGTCGAAGGCTGGAATCGGACCCGGAAAAAACTTTTGCCCGTGTCGATTCGCTTGCCGCTGGTGTTGAAGAATCCCTCAGCCGTTGTCAGCAACGTCGGGAAAAAATGCCGATCGTTCAATTGGATGAATCGTTGCCCCTGTTCGGGAAACGGGAGCAGATCGCCGACGCGATCTGTAACCATCAAGTCGTTGTCATCAGCGGTGAAACCGGCAGCGGAAAATCAACGCAGCTGCCGTTGATCGCATTGCAACAGGGTTTGGGAATTCGAGGCTACATTGGACATACGCAGCCACGTCGGATTGCCGCCCGCAGCGTTGCCAGCCGGATTGCCAGCCAATTGGGTTCCAGCCTGGGCAGTCATGTTGGATTCAAGATTCGGTTTGACGACCGGACCAGCGATGACACTTACGTCAAAATCATGACCGACGGGATCCTGTTGGCGGAAACTCAAAGCGATCGGTTCTTCGATGCGTACGAAATGATCATCATTGATGAGGCTCACGAACGATCGTTGAACATTGATTTTTTGATTGGACGCCTGAAACGAATTCTCGTCAGGCGCCCCGATTTGAAAGTCATCATTACTTCGGCGACGATTGATACACAAAGGTTTGCCGAACATTTTCAAATGGACGGTGCGCCCCCTGTACCGGTCATTGATGTCGAAG
>JBGSXT010000643.1:0-10239 GCA_041751295.1 Mariniblastus sp. | reverse complement strand
GTCGGATTCCAGTTCCCATTCGAACGCCCCCATTCGAGCCGATTCCATCGCCATCGAAAGATGCTGCCTGCTTTTCCACAGATCTTCCTCGACCAATTTATGATCCGAAACAGCCACGCTGGAATTTTGCCGGTCTGAGATCTGATCAATGATGGAAACTGGCTCGTTCGCATGGGTCGGTACAGGCAACTCGTTGCTCAGTTTGTCGGCGATTCGATCTTGCCGTTTTGACAAATCCAATTCCGAAAAGATGACCAGGCACATGCCTGCGAGACCGTCCGAAGTTGGCAATGGATGGACAATCAGATCGAGACGCGTTGCGACGCCGCCGATTTGGATTAACAGGTTGTGATTGACCACTCGCCGAGCCTCTGCACGTCCCTGCTTCAGCAATTTCCGCAGTGCACCACGTAAATCCGCACGAGTCATTTTCATCAGGTTGTCGTTTGATTCTGCCGTTGAGCCGATCAAGTAACTTTTCAGCTCACCTGAGCAACACAGAATTCGATTTTTGGCGTCGATAAGGACGGAAGGAGGTGCAAATTCATCCAACAGAACCCGTTGCATGATTTGCTGAAGGTCCGAGGTTTCACTCATCGCTCGATTGACTGCAATGGTCACACCGGCGGTTAAAAGCGGTTTGGCTGGACGCGGAGCGGTTCGACTTGACGATTTTCTGGCCATTTGAATTTCGGGAGCTCGTATTCGCGTCGATTCAGGTGAACCTGTTCACGCGTGCGAAAACATGCTGACGGGAATCACAATAACGCGAAACCTATTGTCACAAAATCAACTGCTTGTCAGCATACCCTGTCCAGCCAGTTCCATACCAGTTAATAACGGGTTCAACGTTCTTTTGGCGGTGTTTGCGGGATTGTACACAGTTCATTGCATCCAATGAAGTGTATTCGGTGGGGAGCCGTGTCGACACAACAATGCGAACTCAGACTTACTCTGGCTGATCGCAAATCGACCAGCCCGAACGAATTGCAACCTTTCCAAGCCTCCTCAAAATCATTTTGGCGATTGGTGCAATGAATTCAAAACTTGGAGTCCCAGGGAATTTTTTCATTGTAGCGACCGTTGTCCTGACTATTTCGCGGAAGCAAATGGCACAATTGGATTAAAGATTCGCGTTTGATCCCGGATTTCAAAGTCGGAAAAATGTTGGCACATCTTTTGCCATAGGATGTTAGGACCATTCTTATAGCAAGAAATTAAATCGAAAAGGAGATATGCCATGAACGAGCAAACATTCAAGGGAACCTGGAACGAAGTCAAAGGCAAAATCCGCGAGAAATGGGGCCAGCTGACTGACGACGAAGTCAACCGCACGGGCGGCAACCTCGAAAAGGTGATGGGAATGATTGAGCGAAAAACGGGCGAATCGCGCGAACAAATTGAATCGTTTCTGCAAAACGCTGGCAAGGAAGGAGTTGCGTTGAAGGATCGAATTGTCAATACCGCGCAGGAATATGCATCAGCTGCGGCCGAAGGTTCTCAACAATACGCCCAACAGGCTGCTGACCTCGCGAAAACCGGTTACGACCAAACTCGCAAAATGGTCAAGCATCGTCCGATGGAATCATTGGCAGTCTGTTTCGGCATCGGACTCATCACGGGTGTTGTTGTCGCGATAAGCATGCGTTCCCGATAAAAAGGTGTCAGGACTGCTTTCGCCAATTTAATAAATTTTGATACCCATCAGAACAGGAATTTGCCATGGAAAATCGCGTTCAAGGATTTTATGAATCGACAATGGAACAGGCTGCAGACGCAATCAAGTCACAACCTGTTGCCGCAGTCGTTGCCGCTGTCGGGCTGGGAGTGGTCGCCGGAATGTTGGTTATCAGCTTGTTCCCGATCACTCAACCTCAGCGCGACTGGAGTGCCTCCCAAATCGGCAAGCGCGTATTGGAAAGTCTTGGTAACCTCTCGCCGTCGTCGTGGACGAACTGAGATTGTTGCTGACCCCGAAATAGGCAGCCTCTTCCATTGGATTCCCCGAGAACGGCCTGATGACCACTCACCATGATGTTGCGAGACAACTTCAAATGAAGATGTCTCAAATGCGTGGCCTGATCGCAGAAGAATCGGAAGAGGCTGCCGACCAGACGCGCCTTGCACTGGATTGGAAGCACCAGCTTGCGTCCCATCCTGTAATAACGGCCGCGATCGCGATTGCGGTTGGGTATTGGCTGATCCCTCGGCGGCAGCAGCGGGCTGAAGCCGATTCGCTGGTCGAAATACGGTCGCTGCTTGAAAATCAAACGCGACAGTCCACAGCAGGATCCGGGATTGGTAAAAATCTGGCGTTGGCCGCAGGTTCAATGCTGATAAAAGGTTTGGCAAACGGAGCTGTGAGCAAGGCTATTTCATCGTTCGAGTCGTGGCGAGACCGAAGTCCTGCTGAGGATCAGGTTTTGATGGGCAAGCCAAATTTGAACACCGTTAATGAAGGAGATTCAGATGATGACTGATGATGACGACTACACGCTGTCGGACTCAATTCACGAAAATGGGCTGACGCCAAGCAATACATCCACTCTTCCATTCGAGCCATCGCGGCTTCAGTTGGAAGAAGTTCCAGACACTGAAGACCGGCCATTTGAAACGAAGTTTGTAATTCCATTCGTGTCAGCTGCAATCCTCGCGGGTGCAATTCTCGGATATTTTTGGAAGGGAAGATGTTAAAACTCGCTAACCCTCGTGTTCCGTTTCAAAAGGCTGGATCCAAACCTGGTATTCGACAGAGTTGGATTCGTGTGGCGAGCGATTCATTTTTGCTGGCTGAATTGCAGTTTCAACTGTTCCAGCTGGACGCAAAAACGTGGTTCGGTACAACGGGGCTAACGCTGGCGACATTCGCGGTCGGAACGGTGTTTGTTCTGTCCGGTTTGTTGGCACTGTCTGGAGCCGCAGTCATTGGATTGACTTTTACCGGAATGCATCTGTTGTGGGCGGTTCTGATTGTCGGCGGCACGGGCCTGCTGGTTGGTGGCTTGTTGATTCTGGCGGCCATTTCCCGTTTGCGGAGAACACTCACGGTTTTTGAGCGATCGCAGACAGAGATGGCAAACAATCTGGAGTGGTTGAAGAAACAGTTTTCTGAAAACGCTCAATAAACGAAGATCGAACTTTTTGTTTTTACATTTAAGGAGAATTGAAATGTCAACTGCCAAGAAAACATCGATAGATTCTACGACCCCATTTTCAACTGAGGCTCGCGAGCAAAGTCGCGGAATGCGAGAAATCATCGCTGATCAAAACCTGTCGAGTGGTGAAGCAGCTTGGGAGTGCTTTCGCGAGTATGCCAAAGAACGTCCGGAAGTCGTTGCCTTGTGGACCTTCGGAATCGGCTTCGTACTCGGCTGGAAACTGAAAATCTGGTAGGTCCACCCGGATCATTATGTTCGATGCCCACAGATAGCCAGCTCGGCAATGCAAGAATTCGGGGCGTGATTGTCACGCTCGCCGTCATTGCAGTTCTGTATTTGGGTCGAGCGGTGTTCATTCCCATCGCCTTGGCGGTCCTGGTCAGTTTTGTATTGGCACCCCTTGTCAAGCGGATTGACCAACTGGGAGTCGGACGGGTGCTTTCGGTCGTTGGCGTGATTTCCGGTTGTTCATTATTGTTGGCGACTCTGGGCTGGATTACCGGAATCCAACTGGTTGAGCTCAGCTCAAATCTGCCCGGCTATAAGGGCAACCTTGTCAAACGTGTTGAGGATCTCCGCAGTTTCGCGCCCTCAGGATTGAACAGTGCTCTCGACGCTCTCGCAGACATCGAACAGGAAGTCATGGAAACAGGCGATTCGCTCAGCGAGACATCCGATGACAGGACGCAAAAACCGGACGCGGCCAATGATGAATCGTCAAGCAGTTCAACTGAACAGAATCTCGCGAGCGACGAGAACCGTCAGAAAGTTGGACGGGCCGATGACAAGCCAGTTGAGGTCGCGATCGTATCTACTCGATCAAGCCCCATCAGCCAACTCATGGGAATGGTCAATCCTGTTTTAGGGCCGCTTGGAACTTTTGGAATTGTTGTCGTGCTCGCGATTTTCATTCTGCTGGATCGAGAGGACTTTCGAAACCGGGTCGTTCAATTGTTGGGCTCCTCGAACATTGCCATTGCCACGCGGGCAATCAGTGACGCGACTGATCGCTCAATTACGTGGCTTCGTACCATGGTCTTTATCAATGGCATGTACGCGATCGCCGTGGCGACAGGTTTGCATTTCTTCGGACTCCCCAATGCTTTACTCTGGGGAGGGCTGGCATTTTTTTGCCGCTTTGTGCCCTACATCGGTCCATGGATTGGTGCGGCGTTTCCAGTGCTCCTGTCTCTGGCCGTATTCGAAGGTTGGGCAATACCGCTGGGCGTGGTTGTACTTTACATCGTGCTGGAAACGATTGTAAACACGGTGCTGGAGCCGTGGCTTTATGGCAGATCGCTGGGGCTGACATCGATCGGCATTATACTGGCTGCAATTTTCTGGACTTACATGTGGGGGCCAGCCGGATTACTGATCGCGGTCCCAATCACCATGTGGTTGGTGGTCCTCGGTCATCACGTCCCGCAGATGAGTGCTTTCACGATCCTGTTTGGCGACATGTCCGAAATGCCGAGTTACCACAGCCTTTATCAGCGACTGCTGGCATTCGACGCGGCGGAAGCGGAAGTAATTATGGATCGCCACTTCAAAAACGATAATCCATCGGAAGTCCTGGCGCAAGTCTTTTCCCCCTTGTTTGCGAAGCTGGAATTGGACCGCCGCTCAGGCTTTATCGAGGACGCTCAGGAAAAATTCGTGTACCAGACAATTGCCAGCCACGTCAAAGAACTGGTTGAAATTGCCGTCGTGAAAAAACAGACAGTAGCAGTTTCTGATTCGGACGCCGAACTTCGCCAACCAGAGATTGAAGTACTGATCGTTCCCAGTGGCAATGAACCGGAAGAGATCATGAGCGAAATGCTCCACCTCGGCTGTTTGCATGAACTGGAATTGGATGTCGAAGTCGCGAGTTCTGCCCTGCTTGTCAATGAACTTTTGGAAAAGTTGGAGACCGAAAAATTCGACGCCGCAGTTTTTTGCTGTGAAAGTGTCGCCAGTGAGTCGAAAATGCGACTGGTTTGCAAACGGTTGACAAACGCCGACCAAAAAGTACCGATTTTTGTTCTCAAGTCCAATGGCAGAACGGATTCTGCTTCGTTGACCAGCAACCGACCGGCCAGCCTCGAAACCAGATTTGATACGATTTCAGATGTTCTCGAAAAACTGCGCCAGGTAAATCGGCGTCTGCCCCAAGCCGTGCAGGCAAGTGCTGCGGAAATCAATTCCGCGGAGTCGGAACCAAGTGGCCTCGTAGTTGCGTAATGCTTCACCCAAACTGCCATCCAGAATCGTATCGAGTCAGGCTGCTGAACTGACTTGCGTTTTTTGATTCCCGACTTTTGAAAGGTAGAATGATGCAAAATGAAGTGAGTACAGACAGGAATATCGAAGGAGGGCAAAACCTCACCACCGAGGTTGAAAGCGTCCTCAATGATCGTTTGGGACGCTTCAGCGACAGACTTACGCGAATCGAGGTCCATTTGTCTGATGAAAACAGCAAGGAGAAATCCGGTTCCAGCGACATGCGTTGTCTGCTGGAGGCTCGTTTGGCTGGTCGTCAACCGATCGCTGTCAGCGACAACGGATCAACGTGGTCCCAAGCTCTCGATGCTGCTACCAAAACTCTTGAGAAAAAGCTGAAACGTACGCTTGATCGCCTGGACGACCCTAAAGGACAGACTTCTTTTTCGGGTGACCAGACAAGCTGACCAGACAAAGTTGATCGGGCCGATCGAATATCGTCTGCGGACCGTTCACAATTCACTCTCACGATCCGATCGGAAACCGAATTCGACCGCTTGCTTTCACTAAATTTGGGACAATTCCATGAAACAATTTCCGCAATACTAATTAAAGGCACTTATCAACGCGAACGACGCACCCTGCATTTCTGTGTACCTGCCGACTCATGTTAGCCACCTTGAAAACCTTCAAGATGGGTGGTGAAGTGATTGTGTTCCTGCTGAGCGAATGGAGACGAAAACCGGTGCCGCCGCGATTTACCGATTTTAGAGGGGCATAGTTTGGCGAACTCCATTTCTTCGACGTTCCGATTGTTCTGGCTTGTTGGTCTGCTGTTCAACAGCGTCGGCATAACATTGAACGCGCAGGAATCCACAGAAGAATTCCAACAACCACCATCCATATCGGCGACCAGTCAAGCCGAACTTTCGCCGGCTCCAGCGAAGGTCGATGTGAAGCCGATTGCGCACGATGAAGAAATTGGCCAGCGACTTCAGCGAGTGCTCGACGCCACCGGCTGGTTCGATGAGCCCGAAGTTCGAGTCGAAGAAGGGGTCGTGTTTCTCAGTGGCCGGACCGATTCGGACGAGCTGAAGAAATGGGCTGGTGACCTGGCTCGCAATACGCAGGATGTGGTCGCAGTGGCCAACCGCATCGATGTACCCGAGCCATCGGTCTGGAATTTTGGACCTGCCTGGAGCGGGATGCTGGTTCTTTGGCAGGATTTGATTCGATCGCTTCCATTCGCGGCGTTTGGATTGATCATCCTTTCGCTGTCTGTGGTTGCGGGACTGTTAACCAGGCGATTTGCGGCGTCCATGCTAAAGACTCGCATTGAAGCACGGTTGCTGCGCAGTGTTATTGCTTACGCAATCGGCGCGATTGTCATCCTCACCGGCCTGTACATCGTATTGAGAGTCTCCGGTTTGACTCAATTGGCGCTGACCGTTGTGGGTGGCACCGGATTGATTGGATTGGCGGTGGGAATCGCTTTTCGCGACATCACCGAGAATTTTCTGGCCAGCGTTTTTCTCAGTATGCAACGGCCGTTTGAAACGGGCGACCTGGTCAAAATTTCGGAGGTGACCGGTTTTATACAACAACTTAACGTGCGAACGACGATTCTGATGACACTGGATGGGAATGTCGTTCAGATTCCAAATGCGACGGTTTACAAAACCACGATTCGCAACTTCACGACCAATGCCAATCGGCGAGAGGATTTTATCGTCGGCATCGGATACGACGACTCAATTAACGATGCTCAAGAGGTTGCCAGAAACGTACTGCAAAATCATCCTGCTGTTCTGTTGGATCCGGAGCCTGCCGTATTGGTGGAGAGTCTTGGAAAATCAACGGTGAACCTTCGCGTTTACTTCTGGTTAAATGGCCGCGAACACAGTTGGCTCAAAGTTCGCTCATCAGTCCTGCGCTTGGTGAAACTTGCGTTTCAGCAGCATGGTATCTCGATGCCCGACGAGGCCCGTGAGGTCGTCTTTCCAAACGGCATTCCTGTCACGATGCTCCAGTCCAAACCTGATAAAGTTCTTGATGAAGCGAGCGATAGCACTCCCGAATCAAAAAGCAGACTACCTTCAACCCAGGTTGACCAGGAATCTGTTTCGACCAGGGCCGAGGCAGGCTTGTATAGCGAAGCCGGATCCATTGAAGAGCAGGCCAAACATGTTCAGCCACTGAAGAACGAAGAGAATCTTTTGACAAAGACCAATGGACACACATGAGAATTTATCATCTCTGGCAGACAATGCGGTCGAGCTTCTGGTTTTTACCGGCCCTGCTGGTGCTCGCTGCCATCCTGTTGGCGTCGACGTTGATCGCTATCGATGCCAATGTTGAACTACCGATGGAAAAACGCTGGCCGCTACTGTTTGGCGCTGGGGCAGGTGGTTCGCGTGGACTGTTGACAGCCGTAGCAGGTTCGATGATTACCGTGGCAGGTGTGGTGTTCTCAATCACCATCGTTGCCTTGTCGTTGACGTCCAGTCAGTACACGTCGCGAGTTTTGCGCAACTTCATGCGTGACCGCACGAATCAAGTTGTGCTGGGTGTTTTCGTCGGTATTTTTGCCTATTGTCTGGTGGTCCTGAGAGTCATTCGTGAAGGTGACGAAGGTGCTTTTGTCCCGTCGTTGGCAGTGCTGATGGCTTTAATCCTTGCATTTGTGGGGATTGGCTTTCTGATTTTCTTTATTCACCATATTGCAGTCTCTATTCAAGCCTCCAGCATCATCGCAACGGCAGCGAAAGAGACAATTGCTGCGGTTGATAATCTCTTTCCTGCGGGAATCGGCAGTGCACCCGTCGAAAACGATTACGACGAACAATCACTGTCGAGTGCGCGCGTCTGGACGGCGGTTCCTGCCACGAAAACAGGTTACATTGAAAGCGTTGGATTGGATCTGCTCATCCAGTTTGCCAGTGAACATCACAGCGTGCTTAGAATGGAGCGCGATATCGGCGAGTTTGTCGTCGAAGGCACAACACTCATCTCCATTGCCGACGGGCAACAGCCGCCAGCCGAGATGATCGACGAGTTAAATTCGATTTATGTTGTGAGCCGGCATCGTACCGTGGAACAGGATGCGAGCTTCGGCATTCGGCAAATCGTGGACATTGCATTGAAGGCTCTGTCGCCGGGAATCAATGATACCACCACTGCCATCATGTGCCTCCATTACCTGACCGCAATTGTCGTACGTCTGGCGTCGCGTGAATTTCCGTCTCGACACCGTTTTCATGATGACGAATTGCGCGTGATTACCCGTAGTCCCAGTTTCGGAAATCTAACCGGCCAAGCCTTTGATCAAATCCGCCAGAATGCCAGTGGCAATGTCATGATTCTGGTTCAAATGCTCGACTCATTGACCGTCATCGCCACTCAAACAAAGTGTCAGAAGCGAACCCGTCCACTTGAGCAACAAGCAGCTCAAATCATGAAACTGGCCGAACAGACAATCAGTTCAACTGCTGATTTAGCTCGCGTCAAGGACGCGGCATGGCCAATCTTGTTGGACCGGGGGTCAGCGTGAGGATTTCTTCTGGAATCAACGAGGCATGGTCGTTTAAGCAATCGAAAACATGGACGACGTCCGCCGCCCAGGCGTTGGCTACAAAACGTAACATTCTGAACCGGTGTTACCGTTGTGAGATTGCCGTTAACTGATACAATGGACCAATCTTGCCGAGATGTATTTAAAATGATACCTGCCTCCTACAGGGAATCGGAACACAAACTGACGTGTGACCCATTGGGATCCAACTGGATTCGGTTCTGGGGACGAGTTAATGAGTAAGCCGACTTGGCCTAATACCTCTGGGTGTTCAGCCTGGTCGGCTTTTTTTGACTTTGGCTATCACGAGCGGCGTTGTTGAAATTTTTCCGTCGACATCGATCCGACGAGTGAAAAAGGCATTGTGCCGGTTTGTGGCCAACGTCGTTTTTAAAACCAAAACGCCTGAAAGACTTTTTAAGCCAAATGGGTACGCCGACTTCATCAATGCGAAACTTGGCCCGGCAGTTGCTGGCTGCGGAAGCCGCCAGCCCGAGCGTCACCGGTGCGCACATGCATGAAGCCGTGCGGGTCTGTGAAAAGCTGCAAATCTCTCTGACACGATTTGCCGGTGCCGACGGCTTCACGTCGCTACTGCGGCGGGCTTTGGCGCTGGGCCGCGCGGAAGCGCCTGCACTGCAAACTGTCAACGTCAAGCGCGACGGCTCGTTGGAAGGTTGTGAAGCGCTCGCAGTGGATACGACGGACGGTGGACACGAGTCGGCAGTGGTTATCACTGCCCATCTGCTCGGGCTGCTGGTCACCTTCATCGGAGAAACCCTCACGCGGCGGCTGGTGCGCGAGGGTTGGCCTGACGTTTCTCTGCACGAATCAAATTCAACAAAGGACATTAATTCATGAGCACCATCGGAAAAGATCAGGCAAATGGTCAAGGCCAGGATCGAGTGACCATTCGGCAACTGCCGACTGGCGTTCCGGGCCTGGATGAGATTCTCGGCGGCGGCTTGCCCGAGTACTCCTTCAACATCATCGCCGGCGCCCCCGGAAGCGGCAAGACCACGCTGGCGCATCAGTTCATGTTCGCCAACGCCACCCCGGAGCGGCCGGCGCTGTACTTCACCGTGCTGGGCGAGCCGGCCATCAAGATGCTGCGCTATCAGCAGCAGTACACGTTCTTCGAGCATGCCAAGATGGACGGAGCGATCCGCTTCATCAACCTCAGCCAAGTCGTCCTCGACCAGGACCTCGGCGCGGTACTGGATGCCATCGTCAAGGAGGTCGAGGCGTCCAAGCCGAGCGTCGTCGTGGTGGACTCGTTCCGCACCGTGGTGCGCAAGGTGCTGTACA
>JBGSXT010000642.1:0-3865 GCA_041751295.1 Mariniblastus sp. | reverse complement strand
AAACAGGTAACCCGAACACCAATTAATCACGACGAAATTGGGGGGCGCTGTGGTTGCGTGAATAGCAACGGACCGCTTGAGCACAATATGACAGACGAAGAGAAAGAAAATGGACCTAACAATTTTTTTATTGTGATGCGTTGGACCGCGACGGCGATGAGTGGCGGCGGACTTGGGCAGGGCGCTCCTACTATCGTCACATGGAGCATTGTTCCCAACGGGACCGATGCCAATGGCGGTCCGGGATTTGTTCCCAGCAATCTAATCTCGGTTTTCGACAACCTGTTCAACGAACCAAATGCCGGTACCGCAGACCTGACCAATCGATTTTGGCATGGACTGATTGAACAGTCGCTGGATCGCTGGGGTGAATTATCGGGAGTTTTATATGTTTACGAACCCAATGATGACGGTGCAACAAATTTCGGTGCGTCCGGAGTTGTCGGCGTTCGAGGAGATGTACGCATCGGTGGTTTTAATATTGACGGACCGAATGGCATTCTGGCTTTCAACGATTTTCCGAATATCGGCGATATGGCGATCGACACGTCTGACACGGGGCTGTTTGGTAACTCAGGCTTGAACTTCCGACTATTCCGCAATGTCTTTACCCACGAACAGGGGCATGGGCTCGGTTTTGCGCATCTGGAATCGAACAACGCCGATTTCTTGATGGAACCGTTTATCAGCGGGGGCTTCGATGGACCTCAATTGGATGACGTCCGCGCTGTGCAACGCAGCTACGGGGACGTTTTTGAAAAATCGAACAACTTTCAAGGCAATAATTCAATCGCCAATGCAACGGACTTGGGGTCACTTTCGGACGGCGACAGCGTGACAATTGGTCTGGATGGGAGCACGGGGACCGTCGTCGGTATCAATGACGATGATTTTGTGTGTATCGACGACAATTCGGATCTGGATTTTTTCAGAATTAATCTGCCACAATCTTCTTTCGTCGATATTATTTTGACTCCAGTCGGTGCTCCTTATAACCAGTCGATGCAAGGCGGTGCAGGCAACACTCCGGTCAATCCAGTGTCGGTAAGCAACCTGTCACTTACGCTGTTGAATTCCACTGGCGGGCTGATTCAGCTTGTCAACGCGAACGGCAATGGATTACCTGAAACGATTGTCGATCAGGCGGTTCCGGCCGGGAATATTTTTATCCAAGTTACCGGAAACGCCGATAACATACAACTTTATACGCTGTCCGTGTCGGCCGAAACCATTTCAGTGCCGGATTCTAGCCCCCCGGCTGTGGTCAATGTAAATCCCGGCATCATTTCCGCTGGTAGTGTTGCCGATTTGGCAACCTCCAATAATCAGAGACTTGAAATCCAGCCGGAAGCTCCGGACGGTTCGATCCGTGCCGTTTTTACGATCATCACGCCAAATTCGCTTCCCTCGACGTTGTCCGTGACTTATGAGGGTGCCGGGAATTCGTTCAATTTGAGTCAGACAATGTCGTTGTTCAATCAGAACACCGGACTGTTCGAGGTGGTCGATTCGCGACCAACTCCATTGGCTGAGTCAGCCATTCAGATTTCGCCAACCGGCGATCCACAACGTTTCGTTCAATTCGGCAGTGGCTTGATCCTGATGGACCTGCTTTACGATCCGACAGGGCCGGTATCGCACTTCCCGTGGACCATTGGCATTGACCAGTTGCTGATTAACACCACTAATTAATCCAATTCTGCCATTTTCCATCAAGCCGTCCGCAAGTTTCCGGGCGGCTTTTTTTGTTCTGGACACCTGCCAAATGGCAAAAAGTGGCAAAATGGTGCACATTCAACCACGCTTTAAATCAGAATCGCTGGTAACGAGATAAAAGTGGCGTTCTCCAGCTGGACTCCAGTGTTCTGTTGTTGGTGTGGTTGACTCCAAGCCCTATTTTATTGTGGTTTTGGATCGATCCGCATTGGTTCTGCTGGCAGTATTCATTAAATTACTCCGAATGCCTTTTTTGGATGTAAACCTTATTTTGGATTTACAAATGGAATTCACACTATCGTATAAATTGCTGGCCATCGCCTGGATCATTTGCCTGCTTTGGGTCCCGTTTGTTGTTTTTACAAATCGGAAAGTGCATCCCGGTGCGCTGTTTCTGTTGTTTTTCGTTGAACTTTGGGAACGATTTTCGTATTACGGAATGCGGGCTTTGCTGGTGTTGTACATGATCGATAAATCAGCGGAGCTGCGGTATGACGAGGCGACCGCCTATGCGACTTATGCCGCCTACGGGGCGATGGTTTACGCAACGCCCATCTTCGGCGGATTGTTGGCCGAACGGATTTTGGGTTATCGTCGTTCGATCCTGTGGGGCGGTATTTTAATGGCCCTAGGCCAGTTTCTGCTGGCCGGACCGGCTTTTTTTGCCAGCGGTGCCGAAGAAGCTGTCAAGCCAATGGCCGAGTACATTTTTTTCATTGGCTTGTCATTCTTGATACTTGGCAACGGATTTTTTAAACCAAATATTTCCAGTTGTGTAGGCCAACTGTATCCCAAAGGAGATCCGAACCGGGACCGAGGATTTAATCTGTTCTATATGGGTATTAATGTCGGCGCCTTTCTCGCGCCAATCACCGTCGGCGCAATCGCCGAAGACCCGAATTTGGGTTGGCATTGGGGATTTACGGTCGCGGGAGTTGGCATGTCGATCGGTGTGATCCTGTTCATGTACGGGTCAGCAGCAGGCTGGCTCAAAGACCACGGCCTGCCCCCCGAGCCTGAACGCCAGAAAAATACCCACTTTCTGGTTTATGCCGGCACATTCCTTTTCATCCCCGTTGTTTGGATGCTGCTGAATCGCGGGTCCGACAGTGTTGTTAATATCCCGTGGGGTAGTGGGTCCGTTGGCCTGAGCACATTGGACATCATTCTGTTTGCACTTGCGATTTGCATGATGGCGTATCTCATTGTCACCGGGTGGATGGAAGGCAAAGAACAGCGGGAAAAACTGTATGTCGTTCTGTTTCTGTTCCTGTTCTCAACCCTATTTTGGACATTTTTTGAATTGGCAGGCAGCGCGATCAACGTATTTACCGAGAAAAACGTAGAAAAAACCGTCGGCTGGCTGGATTCTACGCCGTTGAGCACATCCCAATTCCAGGGCGTCAATCCACTATTCATCATTCTATTTGTACCATTGTTCAATGTGATGTGGCGATTTCTTGCCTCAATCAAGATGGAGCCGAGCGTCCCCGTCAAATTTGCGATCGGTGTGATCCTGTTGGGCTTGGGCTTTTTCGTCTTTCCGTGGGGAGCGACATTCGCCAACGAAGGCATGGTCCCCCTGTTCTTTCTCCTGTTCGCTTATTTGCTGCACACGCTCGGTGAACTTTGTCTGTCGCCAGTAGGTTTATCGATGGTAACCAAACTGTCTCCCAGCCGGATTGTCGCCTTCGTGATGGGATTCTGGTTTTTATCGTCTTCGCTGGCTCACTTGTTAGGCAAATTCATCGCCCAGGAAACCGCGTCGGATGATTTATCACCCGTCGATGCATTGGCTCAATATTCTGGAGTATTCTGGAGTGTTGGATTGTACGCCGTTTGTGCTGGTGTCTTTCTGCTGTTGGTTTCACCCATTGTCAAAAAATGGATGCACGGCGTGAACTAGGGCCTCAACCGGATATTGACCTCCAAATCAACAGCCTGATTCGGTGTCGGCGCCCCTTGGTTCAGGAAAAATACGGAACACGGATCAACACTGACCTTCGCTGATAGGATTAGTGAAGATCAGTGTAGACTAGTGAGCCAGTTAATGGACGTTTGATTAGTAGTTCGGCAAGAACTGGTCTTGGTTGCGTTGGACTTACTGACTTTGACAGGCAGTTTTTTGCAATAGCTTTTCTCCAATTGC
>JBGSXT010000641.1:0-7884 GCA_041751295.1 Mariniblastus sp. | reverse complement strand
CGTACGTGACCGCAATGTCACAGTCGGACCGCCCGGTCCGCGTCGGGTTGATTGTTATTGGGTAGCGGTTTTTCGGCGGAACGATTTGGTAAATGAAATCCGTCCAGTGACACAAATTGCCCAAAACCAGGCCTCCCTCCTGAATATCAAAATACCAGTGACCCTGATCGATTTCGTGCCCGACGACAAAACAATTCATCATCATGGCACCTTGTTGTGCGGCAAGTTTTTTCCGAATCATCTTGCCGATTCTGCTGTTGTGCCGGCTGAACCCTAAACCGACGGTCCCAGGCGAATCGGACATCTGGTGACACAAACGGACCAGTTGGTCGTTGCAAACAACGTGCGGTTTCTCGACATGTATCGATTTGCCATTGCGCAGCGCCTCGATAGCGTATTCGGCATGCGTGGCATGATTGGAGGCGATATACACCAGATCGATTTTCGGATCGTTGAGAATTCGACCGGCGTCGTCCGTAAAATATTCCAGACCGAACGATTCGGCCAGCGACATGGCCCGATTGATGTCGACATCCATCGCTCCGCGAAGCACTTTGCCGCGATGGTTTTTAAGGTAATATGCGATCGTGCTAAAGGCAAAATTGCCACAACCTATTATTCCGACATGTCCTTTCAGATTTCCCTTTAGTTGCGGCGGATTGACGTACGTTTTCTTTAGGTGGTACTGGCCGCGAACCTTGACCAAGGTTCGCCAAAATCCGTACATCCGAATGTACCTCAACACCTTTTTGAGTTTGATGTAGAACGGCTCTTGTGTGTAATCCACCATGTCACGTGTTTTAGCAGGAAATGAGCCTGACGTGGACCATGTCACGTTGCTAGGGACCGGTATCATATCGAATTTCCGTTTACAGTTGATGGTGCCCGGCACCCGATGGTGAAGCATGTTCTGGCGGGCTTTGGAGTCCAGCGGCCCGTTTTGGACCGGGCCGCTGAATTTGCGAGGTACTCGATGGCCAATTGAAACAGCCCCCTCCAATTTGGCAAACGAAGCTCGGCTTGGGTTGCCGGTCACAGTGCCCGGCCTTTAGCGCCGACAGTCATGGACAAAATCGGATCGTGAGACGATCAAACGGGTGTTGAGACTTGGTATTAAAGTGTGAAATCGCAAATCATCAGGTTTTTGGATAGACCGGCATAACCGAATCGAGCTGCCGAGCAGTAACGACGACGCCACAAACTCCGGTTCAAGTCGATCCAGATACCGAAACCTGTCTCGGAGCGGACATTGGCGAAACATGCGAGTTGCGACCAGCTCACGAAGTCACGGCCCGTGATACTTTGCGGTTTGGTGATGGATGGGTTCGCCAGGACGATCATCGCGCCACCGGTCAAAAAAAGTTGCCCAGCACCGTTTGGTGAAACATTTTCTTCCCGGCAGGAATTGGTGCAGCTGAGGTGGTTCCATTTTCGGCTCTCCGCAGCCCCCTAAAACGGCACCACCTCAAGGTTCACGGCTTTGGATGTGCAGTCATGATGCGAAGGCCCGTTAAGAATACGTGCAATTGGTTAACTAAAAATTTCTATTCGGAACGTGACGCCCTTGTCCGCCCTTGACGGTGATTCGTACGGAGCATCAATCATCCTCGGTCCTTGAAGTCCGTAGAATTCGGAAACACTGATGTTCACTGATCTTAACTGAACTCTGTTCATTCAGCTATCAACCCCCCAGGTCGACAGTTTGTGGGACAACAATTTCTCGAAGTTTTTCAACGCGCTGGTCGCACTAAACTTCCGCCCCGTCAGCAATTACGGTTGCTATCAATGTTGGTCGCCAGCCATTGGCACGAAGACCTTGACCTGAACCGGAACAATTGACAACATCCGACCCTGTTTTCCGTCCGCGCGTGTTTGAAAAGGAATACTGAGTTGAACTGGTGGCTAGAACAGGTCGAGACGGAGAAGAATCAAATCGCCAGCGTTTACTCCGGGTGTATCGCAGCCTATGGCTGCCAAGCGTCTGTTGGAATTAATCTCTGCCTTGTTGCATTCGTGTCGATCATGCTGTTCAGCAGCTCAGGTTGTCGGTCTCCAGGTCCGAACGCGGCGGGCGGCGGTGCGATTGGTGGACTGGCTGGCGGATTGGCCGGGGCGGCGATTGGCGCATCGGAAGGAAAAGCACCCGAGGGCGCGCTGATTGGCGCGTTGACCGGTGCGACAGTCGGAACGGTCGCCGGAAACGCGATCGATCGCGCGGAAGAGAGGGATCAGCTGGATTATCAGCGGTATCAGGATGGGCAACGATTGGCAGCCGTCACGACGGATCAGGTAGTTCGCATGACCCAAAGCGGTTTGGCCAACGATGTGATCGCCCGCCAAATCATGAATCAGGGTATCGTGCGGCGACCCACCATCGATGAATTGATCCAACTCAAGAATCAGGGGGTTGACGATTCAGTAATTCAGGCCATTCAAAACGCACCGCTCGCCGGGCAATGCGTCCCCGTTCGATATGCGGCTCCGCCTCAACCCGTTTTTGTTGAAACGTATCCGGCTTGCCATCCGTACCACCGATTTCCACACCACTATTATCATCGACGCTGCGCTCCGCCCGGTGTTGGCTTTTCGTTCGGCTTCTGACAACAGCGAGATCAGTCGACCGATCAGTGTTTCTACCAGGGGTTTAACGGGTGGGGAGCATCAAGGCGCGGAATTCTTCGTCGGGTTCCGGGCGCGCGGTTGCAATCGAATATCGACTCGTGTTCCGTCGTCATTGTTCGCCGCCGATGATCCAACAGGAATCGTGGCGTTCCATCCCGATGTGAGGGTAATATTCCCGCGCGGCTGGTGCCGACAGGAGAATCAGAATTGTTTGCAGCCCGGCATACTCATGCGTGAGTCTTATGAGCCGTTTGCCGATACCACCACGCTGATGGTCCACATCGACCGCCAAGTCCGACAGATAAGTGCAATAATTAAAATCTGTGATCGCGCGTGAGATGCCGATCAGTAAACCAGCGTCATCGCGGGCGGTCACAATGACATCCGCATTGCCCAGCATTCCGGTCAATCGTTCCACATCGTTGACGGGACGGCGCTCAGCCAGTGTCGAGCGACGCATAAGATCGGCGAACTCGACAGCCATCAGGTCAAATTCGCGTGCAAAAGTAACAGGCATAAAGTCGTAAGGTCATAATCAAATTGAATCAATATTCAATCACCCGCAAATGGCCGTCGATTTTACCCAGAAACGAAGGCTTGCCGGCCAGATGCATCCATTCGATCAATTCGTCGTCTGTGATTGGATCAATGACGATGTCCACAGCCAGGTTTGCATTATCAATCACATAACGTTCCAGGACACCCGGCTGATTTCGAACAACGTTCGCGTGGTCGTTGCTGCGTTCAGTTCCGGCAGCAGCATCGATTGTGTCATCGTCGATATTTATGGCAACATGAAAGTCGTTTTGATCGGCGTTCCAGATTTTGATCTGCGATAATATTACCAGTCCAACCAGAACAAAACTGGCCATTGCAACCAATCGTCGTCGCCGTTTTCGTTGAGCATGAACGGAACGCAACTGCAACTGCAGTTCGTCCAGCATTGCATCCCGCTGCATTTTTCCGTTTTCACTAAGCTCCGATCGGAACTCTTGTTCAGAACCTGAACTATTCATCGAACTCGACCCCCGCTTTTTTTCGAAGTGTTTCAATCGCACGATGTATGCGCCCGTCAACGGCTCCTGACTTCAAGCCTACGGATTGGCCAATTTTTTTCAGCGACCAGCCAAGGCGATAGCGAAGAGCAATCAAACTTTGCAAGCCATCTGGCAAACCGCGAAGTTCCTCTTCAATCCACAACAATCGGGCTGCATCCAACAATCGGCCTTGATCATCGTCGGGAAACCGCAAAGGCAGGCCCGTTTCGAGTTTACGGTTGCGAGTTTCTTTGCGCAACCAATCGTAAGCCGTCGATTTGGCAACGGCCCGTGACCAGGTCGAAACCGCTGCCGGACTTTCAAGCGTTTTCATCGAACGAATCGCTTTCAACATGGCGTCCTGGACAATGTCCAAACAAGTCTGTTCACAACGCCCCGAAACACGGACAACTTCGTGATACATGATATCAAATGTAAATTCGTAGTACTTCGCCAGTGCATGAGAATCACCGTTGGCCATCGAACGTGTGATATCGCTCCATTGGACGGCCGACGGTTGCAATTGTGAATTCGCGTCGCCGGCGACCAGATCGGATCGGACTATCGTTCGTCGTTTTGTCTTCAAAGTGGTTTCCATCACAGAATCGATTGTAAACGAACGGGCCGAGTGGAGGGCGCGTCACATCGATTAAGCCTTGCCGGGCGAACCAATGCGCTGAACGCGTATAGCCTGCGTTTACAATTTGTTTAACGGTCTCCTTTTCGCCTCCCATCGCCACCCTGGGGGCCTAAGCCAATGCCTGTTCCCAAGTCCAAATTGGGCAGTAAGCCGCGTTGGCTACGAAGGCCCTCGAGGCCCGAAGTACCGCCTAAGTCACCGCCGCTACCACCGATTCCGCCACCGTCGCGAACACTGCCTGCGCCGAATCCACCCCCATTGGCCTGGTAAAGCTCGGCGACGATTTGGCCGACCAATTCAGTATTTTCATGCGGACCCTTTACAAACAACAATCCCGTCTGTTCATGCAGTTTCAACTCGATGGCACCTTCATTCCCCTGCATCTGCATTCCAATCTCGATTGCCGAGAGCAGATCTTCCTTGTCCATCTTTTCCAGTAACTGTTTTGCGTTTATCACCTGGACGCGAGTCAAGTTCCGGTTGTCGACACTGATCCTGGTAACGTCATTGGTAGAGTCCACTATGATTTTTTGCCTTTCATTTGAAATCGTTGACAGAATTCCCAGGAAGCCGTCGAACGTGGTTGTCATTTCAACCGATGGCATTCTCACATTGCGGGCGTCCTCGGTAATGAAGATGTTCATCGGCTGCATCTCTCCCTCCGAATTAAAAGCCGGCAATTTTTTTTCACGAACCAGATCGATGTATTCCGACAGTTTTCCTCCAGAAAAGTTAATCGTCGCCGTTTGCTTGATCTCTCCCGTTTCGAGAGCTTGAGCGAACGTACAGGCACCCCAGTTCAAACTCGTGGCACCAACCAACAGCAGTGCTATTACCAACTTCATTTTTTTATCCTTTAGCGAATCAAACGGGAAACAGGAAGAACACTGCCTATAAACGCTCAGGGCCGTCGGATTTCGCGCGAAAACAGGAAAAATCCAGAAGCAAACCAGTGACACCAGTAGCCAACACGGAATTTTTCGCTGCAGCAGCGGCGGTTTCAAACTACAAGATTGGGGTAGCCAGTCACATCGCAGCTCGTCCACGGTAAGCCAGCAGCATCGGCAAAATCGATTCGACAGGAGCGTGCCTGTGCTGGAAAAAAGCGACTTGCGATGATTATTAAGCCCTGCAAAGTAATATTCCGCACAAAGCTCTAAATGCTGACCTAGGTTTTGTTGCAGGTTTGTGGAATATCTACATGACTACAAACGATTTCGCGTGTGGATTTTGAAAATGACTCAAATTTTTTTTGTCGATGTTGATCGAGGCTTTGATTCCGTTATGGCACAAGAAAGAGTTAACCCAATACAGCGATTTATTGCTGACGAAGGTGGTCCAACAGCGGTCGAGTACGCCATCATGTTGGCGCTGATCATTCTGGTCTGCGCGTCAATGATTGGATCGGTTGGTACGGCAGCTTACAGTTCGCTGTGGGATGCCGTCGAGGCTTTGGATTAGCGATGCAACTACTATCCAAACTCCGTAGCAAGTCCCAGCTGATTGAGTGGCTGGCAGGAACGCAGGTTCTGTGCCTGGCAATTGCAGTGGTTTGCTTTGGAAGCCTGATCAAGGTCAAATTGGGAACGATTATCCGTGACCAGATCATGGCGGAAAATCAGCTGATTGCCGAACAAATGGGTCGCCTGTTTGTAAGCGTTCAACCCCGGCCTGTAACGTATGGCGACGACGACTGGGAAAGGTTGCAGTCTCTTATCGAAGTTACCGAGTTACCCAATGATGGTTACCTTTGCATTGCCAGCGCGGATTCTGGCCTGCTGATCTGTCACCCGAAAATTCGATCCGAACCTGCACTGCGAAACTCGAATGTTGGATTGGTAGAATTGCAAATGAAAGACGCCAGCAGGATAATGCTGCAGGATGCCATTCGCGATCACGATGAATTGAAGACCGATGTGGTCACGGGTCTGCTTGGATCCGGAATACATACAGAGATCGTTTCGGTGGCATTGCTGCCTCAATTGAATGGGGTTTTGCTGGTTCACCAGTCGGAGGCGTCGACGAGAACGGCTGTAGCGAAATTGTTATCGCCGCTAGGTTATATCGGACTCATTATTGGAGTCGCAATGATTTTTGTGGCCACCAAAACTTCGGTGGCAATCGTCAAAAGGTATGAAAACGAACTTGCCAGGATCAACGAGGGACTTGAACAAACGGTTCGGGATCGAACCACAGCTTTGACAAAAACCCGCGATGCCGTGATCTTTGGACTTGCCAAACTGGCAGAGTCCCGTGACAGCGATACAGGCGAACATCTCGAACGAATCAGTATCTACGCAACCGCGCTCGCAACGTCAGTGGTCAGGCGGACGGGAAAAGCTCACACGGGGCTGGTCGAAGCCATAGGCCTGGCGGCATCACTTCATGATATCGGGAAAGTAGGCATACCTGACGGTGTTCTGCTGAAGCCCGGTCGACTAAGCCGGGATGAAAGAAACGTAATCGAGAGTCATCCCAAGGTTGGTGAAGCGTGTTTGAATGCAATTGAGGAGCGTCTGGGGGCCGATGGATTTTTGTCGATGGCAAAAGAAATCTGCGCGTACCACCACGAAAAATGGGATGGCAGCGGATATCCATATCAGCTGTCCGGACCTTCGATACCGCTGTCAGCACGTATCGTTGCGGTCGCCGATGTCTATGATGCCTTGCGATCTCGACGACCGTACAAGGAGCCCATGACCCACGAGCAGGCGCGAGCAATCATCCGAGAGGGTTCGGGCATGCACTTTGATCCGGAAGTCGTGCATGCCTTTTTTGAATGCGAAGCAACTTTTGAACGAATTTCAACCTGCCAATCGCGTTCGCCGTCGAACAGGCCGGTGAACCCCGATCGATTGTTCCCGGAATTGGTTGATCCAATCGTATCACCGACCCACGTCGTTTCGTGTTGAGTTTGGAACCAATAGTTCACAAGCTCTGGTAAAAAATCCGGCTGGCAAATTTGGCGGCGATTTTTCGGATGCATCCTGTGTATACAGGTTGCTCTCTGATCTGAACGACTTCTCCCCTATGATACAGATTCAAACACGCCCGCACCTCTCATTTGTTATCTTCCGTTGCGCGAAATCTGGGCAAACGATGGGCAAGAAGAAAAAATTCTACGTCGTCTGGGAGGGGCATGCTCCGGGGGTCTACCAGTCATGGCAAGAATGCGAAACACAGATTTCGGGATTCTCGAATGCGCGTTACAAATCTTTCGACACACTGGCCAAAGCACAACAGGCTTTTGGGGAGAGTTTCGACACCCACTGGGGAAAATCAGGCAGGGTGAAAACTGTCCCGTCAGCCAAAACGCTGGAGCAACTTGAGTCGCTGGGCGTTGTACTTGATTCGCTCTGCGTCGATGCAGCATGCAAAGGCAATCCGGGGCCGTTGGAATATCAAGGTGTTGAATTGATCAGCAACATCAATCTTTTCCATCAGGGACCTTATCCCGATGGCACAGTCAATGTCGGTGAATTTCTGGCGATCGTGCATGCCCTGGCACTGCTTCAACCGACTCGCCCGGAACAGGTCGTTTACTCCGATTCACGGATTGGGATCAGTTGGGTAAAGAGCAGGAAA
>JBGSXT010000640.1:0-3991 GCA_041751295.1 Mariniblastus sp. | reverse complement strand
CCGATTTCGGTTGGCTGTTGACGAACGGCTATAACCTGATCGCGGTAGATTTTGAAGGAAATCCGTTGGGCAATCTCTTCTTTGAACTGATGTCAACCAAACCCGCCAATCCCCGTTGGATTCTGGCAGATGGTGCGATGGACTCCACAGCATCGAAGGAGGGACTGTTCATCGCTTTTATCCGCAACGACCGGGTCCATGGTGAGCGGTTGACCGAATTCATTTCGAATCCCGATAACCCCAAATTGCCCGAATTCGATACGGTTCCGTTTTTTGGAAATAGACCAGCAACCATAGCTGCTCGAAAAATTCGTTTACCATAAATAGTTTGTCTTATTCCATCCGGGGGGCAATCGAAAAGGAAGGCAAGCTAATGGAGGGCAATCTAATTTTTTTCCGGATGTGATTCCAGAATGGTTTCGTTCCGCGCTGCGATCGCTTCGACCCCACGGTACAATCGAGTCAGTAAACTCCGAGGCGGCGATGGCAACTGACAAAACTGACATTCAGGCACTGCAGCAAGCGATCGAGCGGTCGAAGATTGGCCGCGCCGATGACTTGACGCCTGCCGAGAAATTTCGCGCTGGAGCGGACCTTTATGACGAAGGAATGCGCTGGTTGACATTTGCGATTCGCGCCGAAAATCCTGACTTTACGCCGGAACAGGTGGACACGGAAATCGAGCGGCGAAAACAGATCATTCGTCGCATCGACGACCATGGTCTGTACAGAAAGTGCGGTCTGGCGGAATCTGACCATTGGGCGGATGCCGATGGCTGAGTCCAGCTATGAGGCTCTGCTGGAGGTGCTTGAGGCACTCCAGGCGCTGGACGTTCCGTACATGCTGGTCGGGTCTTTTTCCAGCAACTACTACAGTTATCCGCGGGCATCCAACGACGCCGATATCGTGCTGCAGTACTCTGCTGGTGTTCTCGGTCGCATTCGACAGCGACTGGATGATAACTACTTGCTCGATAGGCAAAGCAGTTTCGAGACGATTACCGGATCGGTTCGCAATGTTCTGACATTCAAACCGACCAAGTTCGACATTGAGCTGTTTCGACTGAGCGATGACGGGCACCACCAGCAGAGGTTCAGTCGACGGCGGGCGGTTGAAGTCCCTGTGTTGGGTGCTTCGGCGGTGTTGCCCTCGCCAGAAGACGTGATTATTCAAAAACTGCGTTGGCAGCGAGAAAAGGACATCGACGATGCGAGGAAAGTCATGCAGGTTCAGTTCGCCAGACTCGACTGGGACTACATCCGGCGCTGGACCGACGAACATTCAACCACCGATCTCCTGCACAGGTTGCGGGCCGAAGCTGACGGAGAAATTTGACAGGCGTTTTTTTCGGGTAAACGGAGGGGGTCGGGAGTCTTTTCCCGTCAATCAAATCAAAAGTTACCCGGTCCATCATCACTCTCTCGCGCTAACAGCCCAAACCTGGCAAGACAAGACTCCCGACCCCTTTCCCAAGTCCTACGTAGCAGACCGTTTTGGGGCCAGATGCTCCAGCCAATGATCGTGCGTATGCCACTTGTCACCGGCAAAAATAAAAATGTTTCCGGAGATTCTATCGATAACGACGGGAACACCCGTCTGCTGCTGATCATGGACGACCTGCAGCAATCCAGTGAAAAATGGCTGACCGGTTTCTGCGTTGGGTTCATCCAGAGTCGCGAAAGCGTAGACGGGCGGATAGGGCCGACTGCGAGAAAACAGCTGACGGTTTGAGTCTGGTGTTTGCCAATCCTGCAGCAACGCAATTCTGGCATCGTCGATGCCTAACCATTGTTCCGGCAGCACCCTGTGCGTCGACGGGACAGGTGTTGAAATCATTCCGGTTTCCGCCCGACTATTGGTCTCGACGAGCAGATAACCGACAAACAGGGACAGGCTAATTGAGAATGGGATGGCCAGAAATCGGTTCATGGGGTTTTCCTTATTGAAAATTGATAAAGGGAACAGGGTTGTACCTGTTTGGAGTCAGGTTTTTGAAAATGCAGATTTCGGCGAGCACCACGCTGGCCAGCAGACTGATCCAGACGGACAGGATGTAGTTCAGCCGGTAATCCATCGCTGCCCATTCAAACGACAGTTGAATAACGCGAAAGATCGGCGCGGACAGCGCGATCGCATAGGATCGAACCATCCAGCGAATGTGGGAATCGACTTCCCGTTTTCGAATCGCGCGATAGCCCAGCCATGTGAATTCCCACCAGGCGATTCCGGTCAAGGCAAATCCGACGCCGGCCGCATGACCTCCTTTTGCGTTGACCGCCAGGATCAATCCGCTGGGTGCAGCGATCCACAGCACGCAGTTCAGATAAATGTATCCGAACATAAAGTGCAGCCGTCGAAACTGCAACAGCATTGGAAACATCAACGCGGCTCCCGTCGCCAGGCAGACGCAGGCGCTGCTGACATGAAAATAGAACGCGGTCCGCCACAAGGGCTGCTGAACCAGAGGTCCTTTTTCAACCAGGAACGCGGGGTGGATATCCGACCGGAAATAGTCGGCAGTGTTGACGATGATCAGCGTCGATAACACGATCGCCGACAAGGTCCAAAACGCCGACGCTGGTAATTGTCTGAACAGGTACATTGCGATGCTCCGATCAAGCAATGTTACCCGCGAATCTGCTGGGAAACGGTAACCGGTTGGTAACAGTGTTCCCGTCGGCGGATCAATCGTTCTCCTGATCTTCGGATGGGCCATCCGTTTTAATGACGAATTTCCCGTCCTCTAACTCGAAGTGAACGAGCTCGCCATTTTCTTCCTGATTCCACGCACGCAGCAGCTGACTTTGGTGGACGCCAATGCACGTTGATAGATCTGGGACGACTGCTACACCATAACGTTTGTCAATCGCTCGACCATATTTCCAAGCCGCGTTAGCCAATTCCAGTTGAAGTGCCATTGGACGAACTGATTCAGGGAACGCGTTACTGATTTCAAATGCCAAATTCAATTGTTTTCTAAATTGATCATAGGGACTTTTATCTTTGGACTGGGTTGACTCTTCTATTCGCACAATCAAGCTCTGCATTTCCTCTTCGACTTTTGCCAACAATCCAGTTGTTTGCGGATTTGCTTGGATGAGATTCTTGAGCGGGGTTCTCAAGTTCTTGTCTGTCAACTCTTGGTCCTTGAATTGCTTGTCGTAGTACCGCTGCAAAATATTTTTGACCGACGGGTTTTCCGACAGTTTAGCGGGATGCCAAAACTCGTATCGGCTGATTCCAATGAGAAAATCGTAACTGGAACGGAGGCCCGAGTCGGTCGATGCATATTTTTCCAGTGCTGCGACAACTCTTTTGAAGATAGCTGACGATTCTTCGTCGTTGACGTACCATTTCTTTCTAATTTCGCTCAAAAACGACCACTCCGGGGGAATGCGGTCGAAGAAAAACCAATTTCGACTGTTGTCCGTACCGTTGGCGAGTTCATTGATGAATAGATTGGCCAGCGTTTCAAGATTCAAGGATTCAAACAGTTTTGCCAGGAACCTTCCGAATTCTTCGGTCTGATCATCACTGGCGATGCCAACCCCTTGTCTGGCGACTTTCATCACCGCGTCCAGCATTTCGGTCTGTTCGTTTTCACTGGCCAAGTTGGCGATGCCCTTGAGAGCCGGGTTGAGCTTTGACAGGTCGCGTTCGGTGCGAACGACCGACAGCAATTGCTCGTACGTCTTGCCGTCATAGATCGGCAGACTCGGCGTCAGCCCCATTGAATTTTCAAGGTCGGTCAACTCGTTGCGGGCATCCCTGAGATTTTTCCTGGCCGATTCTCGCTGTTGGTCCAATTCACCGTCCGCTTCAAGACTATCGTCCGTTTCGAGTTGTCGTGATATCAAATCGAATTGCTCCGATCGAATTTCCACCAATCGCCGGAAGTCATTCACATCAAGGGCATGCGTTAGTCCCTTTTTCTGATCCAACATGGCGGCTTCTGCTTCGAGCAGTTCGATTCGATTGATCTCGCCCCGT
>JBGSXT010000639.1:0-11946 GCA_041751295.1 Mariniblastus sp. | reverse complement strand
CTCTCAATCCGGTCCCTTGCCATATTTACGACCCATCCGGCCTGTTGCCCATGAAACTTGCCGGCAGGCAGGGACTTGGCATCAGCAGTCTTGCTGCCACGATCATTTGCTGCCTCGGCTTCATTCCGCCCGACAACTACGATCCGTCCATCGTCGAGATTGGTTCCCTACGAAGTAAGTAAATCCACGAATGGACCGACGTCCAACAGGTTGACTACCCCGTCCTGGTTGATGTCAGCTTCCGCCTGAAAACTTCCCGAAGTAATCAAATTTACGAACGGTTGCACGTCCAGCAGGTTGACGACTCCGTCCAGATTGACATCGCCAAACAGGATATCATCGGCACAAGCAACCACCCGGAGGGTTACCGCATCCACGCCGGCTTCCACGACCGATCCTTCGCCAGAGTCCGATGCGTTGAATCGAACACGCATGTTGTTCGTCGGTGCAAGAAATTCGTCGATCCGATGCTCGACGAAAATCCAGCCGCCACTCGTACCGGCACCCGCCGGGCCGATCGTTTCCAAATTGACCCAGGACGCACCTCCGTTGTTGGAAATCTCGACAACGAAAGTGTCCGCGTTGGGAGCGCCTCCAAAGTCGTTCGAGTACCAGCGGTAATAGGACAGGAATGCGGTTTCGTTCTCCTCTTCCGATGCGCTCATTACCGGCGATGTCAATATCGTTTCGCCACCATCGACGTCAGAGTTGTCGTCCGGAGTGTTGTTGTTGTCGGTCACATGGCAAAATCCGTTTCCAGTCGTTTCCGCATCCTCGGCGGGGTCGCCCCGATCGCCGTTGTTGGGTATGGCTCGCTGCCAGCGTCCTTCAACCGCTGGACCGGAAACGCTCCAGCCGATATCCGTGTCAAACGAATCGACGAAAAGATTCATAACATCAAACGCGCTGAGGACACCGAACGATTCCGTCGGTGCGTTTTCCGGAAACGTGACGATTGGTCCGGATTGCAACGTAAATGAAACATAAAAGCGAACCGTTGTCAGACACTCGGAGGCTGGAAACACTGCGGTGAAGCTGGTTGCCGAATTCTCAATCAGCGGAAATTGCTGGAACCCGGCACCGGTATCGACATGAAACGTCCCGCTGCCCGGAACGATGTCTTGCACAGGCGACGGAATCACTTCGATGTTGAGCATATCGCCGCCAGCGGATAATACGAACTCCGGAATCCCGTCGGGTATCGTGATTTCGATGTTGCCGACAAATTCACCGCCACTGGCCTCAATGTCCGAACGGAATACAGCGGTCCCCGTCCACCACGAAATGTCGCCATAAACGCTGGTCGACGTCGTTCCGCCGGAAAGTACACCTGCGACCAGCCATTCATTTCCAATCTGGACCAAGACAGGACCACCACTGTCACCGGGCGCTGTCGTAGCCTCAAATTCCACTGGCACGGGGCTGCTGCCGGGAATTTCGTTGGCAGCCCCTGTCCCATTGTCGAAGTCCGTCGAAATGATGTTGGATCCATTGCTGTCCGCCGGGTTGCCGTAGACATCGATAACGTTCTCACCGCCCCAGCGGAAGCCGTCAGCGGAAAAGCCATGGCCTTGGCTGCCGACGCCGTTGAACCCGTATCCCAGTGTCGCGGCAAGCATTCCCTCGAGACCATCCGTTTCGTCAATCAGTCTCATCGGAATCGCAATATTTGCGGGTACCGTTGCCGTGAGCGTCAAAATTGCCACGTCCCCTCCATCGAGCAGAGACCCGTTGCCATCAGGCAAAAAGGAAGATTGAACGGTTCTTTGCAGGATGCCACCACCGTTTGAATTATCGCCAAAGATAATCGTGTCACCCGCACCAACGCCGCAATGCCGTGCCGACAGGACAACATTGTCCGCAACCAGCACACCCGTGCATCCAAAGTTAACTTCGACAACCGCATCAAATGGTGCGGCGTAATCCCGGGAACCAACCGCACCGATGGCATCGTTGATGACAATTCGAGGAAAGACTCCCCCTGCGACTTCCGGACTGCCAGGCTTATAGGTTTTCGAATCGAGTTGTCTTTGAGAAAGGATTTGCCCGGTCATACCGTCGACAACCGTTTCCAAACCCGTCGGGGAGACCCATTCACCCGAGTCAGCCAGCTTCGTCACAACCTCCCAAGCCAGAAACGCTTCGTTGCCAAGACGAAACCAGACCAACTCAGAGGTTGACCCTGTGGCATGGGCGGTGGCTTCGTTGATCTGTTCCACGGCTTCATCCGACGTATAAGTCGGTTCTTCGAAATTCAGTTGCAAGTGTTCCGATGAGTCGTCGAACACGTTTGTGACTTGGCCATCGTCTCCCGCAAACACCACAACGCGCCCACCGTGGAGCCGGATTCCCCTGATAGACTTCTGAAAGACAATCGCACCCCTGGGAACTTCCCGCACCGATTCAACAAGCTCGATTCGAATATCACCCTGTTGCAGGTAGGCGCTGGCTGCGTGTTCCAACAGGTGTTTGCGAACCGAGTGCTCGTCGGCAGCACAATAGGAACCAGTGAATGCGGCGCCAAACAGAACAGCCACCACGACCGCGAATCCGGCAGATCGGTTTGCGAGCCGTGCGGATTCCAACAAGGAAATTGCCAATTTAGCAGTTGCCACGATAACAGTCTCCAAAATTCATAAAAACAATCCTCAACAAGTCTGATTCAATGCCTCGAATTATTCAAGGATGCAATGTGAGATTGTCGTAATCGTTCACAGCCCGATTAACCTGTACGTTTTTTGCGTCTGAAAATCTTTGGATCCGCACACAAACCGGACGCTTACGCATTTTGACAGACTATCTCAAAATCGAGGCGCGTCATTCTTGAAATCGTCTTTGGGCGTCGGTGCCTCGTTGAATTTGCGGTAGAATGCGAGTTGCTCCTTGTCGAGCAGATCAGCCAGTTTGGATTCCAATTCGTCTTCAATCCTCTTTTTTTCGACGTTGATTTTCTCGGTGGACGAGCGCAGCGTTTCCGCGAATTCGTCGCCGATGACTTTCATTTCGGCCTGCTGCTGATCGGTCAGCTTCAAATGCTTGATCACGCGGGGGTCAAGCAGTCCGACCGTTGAATCGTACTTCGGTTCCGTGCGGATTTGAAATTCAATCTGTCGAAGCCATTCCAGTTGGTCCGGCAGGAGGATGTCGTCGATCTTTTTGGGCAATTCGGAGGTGCCGGTAAGCAGTCCGCTGAATCGCATCCTGGGTTGTGGCATGATCCATAAATGCATACCGGTACTCCCCTGCTCTGAATCGATTCTCCCTTGCGTTAACGACTGCAACTTTTCTCTTTGATCAGCCACCAATTCCAACTCATCCCAAATCCCTTCCTCGCCAAGCATGGCATGAACAAGCTGTTCAACGAAAACTGCGTTCCTGAGTTCAGGACTATTCTTGATGCTCTGTTCCATCCATCGCTTTTCATCGATCGCCGGCACGAGTTCATAATGGGGTTTGACAAATTGTTCATACGTCACCCTCCTCAATTCCAGTTTGCGAATTGCGCGATGCCACTCGATGGGCTTGCCGATACGGGTTTTCGCGAATTTTTCTTGCTCCGAGTCCAGCAGACGCAACAACTTCTTCCAGCGATCGGATGAGGCGTCGGATAATTCCTGCGTCAATTTTCCGATCTTGTGTTTGAAATCCAAACTGGCTTTTTCAACCTGGACGCGAATCTCGGCCTGTTGGTCGTCAGTCAATTTCAATCTGCCCGCCAAAGGAGCATACTCCAAATCCGATACGAGCTGGCTCCAACTGGTTCGTTGCCGCTCATTGATGAAGACTAAATGCTGCGCCAACCCTTCGAGCACTTTGGCTTGGCATTCCTCGGGACCCATCATTTGGAAGACTTTTTCTGCGAGTTCGTAATCAGACAACGCGACCCTCAACTGTTGCAAGACAGCTTTTTGATCATCACTCGAAGTTGAATCCAATTGTTCATGTAGGTCCAGCAATGTGCGGAGTTCAGTTTGCAATCGAAACTTCAGGCTCTCTTCGTCGACTGGAGGCGGTGGAAATTGTTTGACTCCACCGTCCGCTTCGTATAACGCCTTGTTCAGCCAATATTTTGCGACTTCGGCAGGATCGTTCTTTGATTTTTCGCCGAGCCGTGCGGTATGTACGAAGTCCAAATCCAACACGCTTTCCATCGTCTGTCCGCTGACGGCTGAGGCAAGGCACACCACCATCCAAACACAACACAGTGACGCTCGAATGTCTCTCACAATCGCGACTCCCATTGACAGACTGAACCAATTGCAAATTAGATATCACGAGCGGCCATCCGGAAATACGAGAAGAAACCGTGGCTCGATGCTTCGGAGCGGATCGAATAGAGCGAATGGAGCGAATGGAGCGGGCAGCAAAAGCGATCGGCACGGGGGTTGTGTGTTATTGGTTGAGGAGGGGGCAAAGGTTTCAAACCTCATGGATTTGGCGGGTACAAACATGGCTGGCAACCGTGGAATCGGCGCAGGGCAGTTTTCGCTGGTTTTCATCCGCTAGCAACGTTGGGCTTGAAGGCGCGCGGCGAATGCAGCACACTACCGGGCCTTTTTTTGCGGGTTTTTATGTTCGCTGCTGCCCAAAAATATCTGCTGTTGATGTTCTTCAGTTGGTGCCTGATCTGTGCCCCGGGCTGTCGACTGTTTCAGCGTGGGCAGGAACCACAGCAGGCCGTTGTGCCGCCAGGATCACTGCCAAATCCGCTGCCTGTTCCGCCGCTGGCGCGCGAATTGGTGATGGATGAAGTTTCAGACGAAATCGACGACTACCTGCCGATTCTCAAAGAAGAACGAATTCGCAATGTCGATGGGATCCTGAGCGAAGGCTGGATTGAAACTCGCCCAAAAATTGGCAGCTCGATTTTCGCGCCCTGGCAGCGGGACTCGACGCCCGGGTTCCAGAAACAGTACGCAACTTTGCAGACGGTCCGTCGGTTTGCCAAAGTTCGAATCATTCCAACGGCTGAAAACTACTTGGTGGATCTGCGGGTTTACCTGGAACTGGAAGACCTGCAACAGCCGATCGGCTCACCAGTCGTCGCCATCCCTTTGCGAAATCACACTTTACGGGACATTGACTTCAATGAGCGATTCGAGGTTCCCAACAGCGGCTGGATTCCTATGGGCCGCGATTTTTCCCTGGAACAAAGAATCCTGCAGGGGATCCAGGGGCGATTCGCGGAAGCAGCTCGACAGTCAAACGTCGAAGGTTGCGAAGGCGAAGACTGCGGGCCACAACAACGGCCATTCTGAACGCGACTAGGCCATTACCCGGCCCATCATCAGGAATAAACGTGGGCATAGTCATTCCGACCGAGCGGCCCGGTTCGTGGAATGTTGCAAACGGAAACCTGTTCCTGACCAAAAAAATTCAACAGAACGAAGAAGCCAGAGACCGAGGAATCTGACGGAGCGATGTCGGCTGACCATTCCAGGTCTTTGAGAGAATCCGTGTCTGAATCGTTCAGTCCCATAATCGCACCATGGCCAGTCGCTCAAGCCAACCGATCAACTCCTGGAACTCTGACATCCAAGCACTCAATTGCTGCCGGCGAAGAAGTAGTTATACTCCTGTACAGCAGCGGCATATTCGTCCTGTCAGCTGGCGAATGGCAACAGGAATCGAGCACATTTCCATGAACAAGAGTATTGATTCAGCTTCCGATTCCGAATCGTTAAACTGTCCGCTCCGGCTGCAAAAGCTGTTGGCCGCTCATGGGCTGGGCAGTCGGCGTGCCTGTGAAGAGTTTATTCTGAAAGGACGAGTCGAAGTTGACGGCCAAGTGGTCAACAAATTGGGCACGAAAGTCGATCCGAATACCCAAAGAGTAACTGTTGATGGCGAACGGCTGATCGTACAGAAGCTGCAATATTTCATGCTCAATAAGCCCCCCGGCATTCTGTCGACGGCCAGCGATCCGTCCGGCCGACCGCGGGTCATTGACCTGATCAAAACCAATTCCCGGGTTTACAATGTGGGGCGGCTTGACCAATCGAGTGAGGGTCTGATTCTGGTGACCAATGATGGTGATCTTGCCAACAAACTGACTCACCCCCGTTACGGTATCGAAAAAAAATATCATGTTCTGGTGGTCGGTCAGCCTGATCAAGAACAGCTTGCCGAGTTGAGAAAAGGAATCTATTTGGCGGAGGCCAAGGTTCGCGTATCGAACATCACGATTCGGAAACGACAACGGGACAGAACTTGGCTGGAGATTGTATTGGACGAAGGTCGCAACCGTGAAATTCGCCGCATCCTCGCCCGCATTGGTCACAAAGTCGTGCAACTCCGTCGCGTGGCGATTGGCCCATTGGCTCTTGGCGATTTGCCGCTCGGTTCGCATCGCCAACTGACTGCAATGGAAGTCAAACTGTTGCAGAAAGCCGCAGCTAAACTGGGCGCTAAGGATTTGCCGAAAATATCCCAACCGTCGAAATACAAGCACGACGCGCCAGCGAGTGCATTGGGCGGAAAGTCAATCAATCGCTCCAGCGGCAAGTCGGCGATTCCGTCCAAGTTCAGGAAACCTGGATCGACTTGGGAAAAAGCGACTGGTACCAAAAAATCTGCGGCCAAGAAATCTGGGGCAAAGAAATCGACCAGTTTTTCTTCTAGCCGGACAAAAGAGCAAAAGAAAAAGACCGGAACGACGGTTGCAGACAGGACCGCCAGGTATGGGAAAAAACGATCCGAAGACAGCAAGACAAGCCGGGAAAAATTTCCGGCAAAACGTCGGCCAGAAAAGATCAGCACGAAAAAATCAAACCGGAGCAAACATTACTAAGTTTTGAACGACAACCGTTGCTTCAGCCTGCACGCACTGGCCATCCCACAGCGGACCGCTCACCTGCAATCCCCGGAATCACCAAGCTAAACGTTCTTGGCTTTTTTGATCACCCGTTGTAGGCGGGATTTTTGCCGCGCGGCGGCGTTGGGGTGGATGACGAAGTCGGCTCCCGCCTGGTCGAGGCGTTTGGCCGCAACTTTGAATTGATCTTCCGCAGCAGCAATATCCCCGGATTCAACTGCAGCAACAACTTTCTTGATCTGCGTCTTGACGGCACTTTTGACGGATTTATTTCGGTCGCGGCAATCAATGCTCTGTCTCAACCGCTTCGAGGCACTTTTGCTATTGGGCATATCTGAAATAATTTCTATTGGTTTGGGCGATTTATAATCGGCTAATATCCCGTTTTCTCCCTGTTTTGTCCAGTGTCCAAATGAATGAATTCCCAACTGAAATCCCTGGAAAACACAGGCTCAAATGAACAAGACTGTTAATCTGGCCGGCACGACTGTGATGGTCACTCGCCCCGTCGAGCCTTTCCCCGGCTGGGACCCGTTGATCGATCGATTGGTGAATTGCCAGGCCCGAGTCATTTCGCATCCGGTAATCGAGCTGACCAGATCGGAAAATGATCTTCAAATCGAGGCAGCGATCCGAAGCCTTGAACAGTACGAATGGGTAGTCTTTTTGAGTCGGGCGGGAGTTATGTTTCTAAAACAATTTTTAGACGATAACGGAGGACAATTATCGCAGATTGGTTCGGCAAAAATTGCCGCCATCGGCGCGGGCACTGCGTTGGCCCTTGAGGATTGTGGATTGAATGTCGACCTGTTGCCAGACGAGCCAAGCAGTCGTGGCTTAGGCGCAGCACTGGTCGAAAGGACCACGGGGCCAATTCTGTTTTTTCGAGCGAATCGAGGGAGCGACGAGATCGCCCAAATGCTACATCATGCCCGACGAAAATTTGAGGAAGTGGTGGTCTATGAAAGTCGCGATATTGCCGCTGCCGACCCACAGGTTCTGCAACAGCTGGCCGATGGAAAAATCGACTGGGTCACGATCACCAGCTCATCGATCGCCCGCTCGGCAATTCGTTTATTCGGATCGGCCCTGCACCAAACAAAACTGGTTTCGATTGGGCCCTCGGTTTCGAAGGAGTTGGAACGGAATGGATTCAAAGTGGCAGTTGAATCGGAGCATGCCAGTTTCGAATCACTGGCTGCGAGTCTGATTCCAAAGGGGCCAATGACGAATGCAGCTGTCAAGTGAGAAAAAAAGGTAGGCGTCCAACAGGACGGTGGTTGTTCTTTTTGTATTTTGCGTCGCTGGGCGCGTTTTTCGCCAAAACAATGAGCTCCCTCCCCTGTCTTATTCCGACCAATTCCGACCGGAGCAAAACACCAGGGACAAAGCCTAGCGTGGCCATGGTACCCCGGCAGTATCTTAAAGCTCATGGACCAACCAACAGTTTAAGACGTGATCTGGCATCCTGTCCGAGAATCTGTTGGATTGAAGCATTAAACTCATCGCGATTTTTTTTGACACGATCCGTAGCGTCCGTGCAGATATTGTCGAGCTGTGGTAACAGTTTTGAGAGTTGCGAATCAGTGAATTCAAACTCTTTTTGAATGAACGAATGGTTCATGAATTCCATAAAACTTCCGCTCAAATAAATTTCCCGCCAGGCAAAATCATTTAAAAATTCCATTTGATCAGGAAGCAGGATTTGAGAAACTACACGGTTCTTTTCCATGATTGCCGTTGATTTGTCTTGCCAGTCGTCAAGCAACCTGTTGATTTCCGCTTCTTGTTCTTCAACAAGTTCCAGATACGCAACTGCTTTCTGGCTCTGAAAGAATAACGAATAATCAAACTCTCTGGCTTCTGGTGACAATCGTTCGCCTGTCAGCAAATACCGGTACTGAGGTTTTGCTCCAATAGGGAGAGCGTTTAACACCCAATCAGAAAGTTTTTTCTGTCCGTCATCTTTTACTTCAAGCTTTTTTAGAAGTAACTCTCGCCTTTTTTCGTCAAATTTTGATACGAGCTCGCGAAATGCGGTCGATAGTGTTTCGCGGTTCTTGTTTCGTAGCCTACCAATTTCTTTGTCGCGGATGGATTTTACTTGTTCAACAGAAATATCAAGTTGAATTGAGATTTCAGGTAATTCCATAAATTCGAGCAGTGTGTTTTCTTCGATAAATCGTCGATACGTGAATTGAGTCAGTCTTGAAACGAATTCAGGACCTAATGCTGCTTCCATTTCGCGCTTCAGGTTATTAAAGACTTGATCAGGAGGCAATTGAGTGGTTCCCTCAACCCACTCACCGTCTGGCCCTCTGACCCTGATAACCTTCTGGTAATTCATCCAATTTGTTTGAACGCTAGTTCGGAGTTCCAACAATTTTTCACGATCATAGTTGGTTAACTCGAACCCATTTAGGTTCCCACGTTGCCAAATGAACTTCATTAAGTTGGGTCGACCATCTGCATCAAGATAACCGTCGGAAGAACTGAAGAATCGTTGTCCCTCACACGTGCCAAACAACAAAACGCAGATAAGTACGAAGGAACTGAAGAAATTCATGTTTCATCCTCACTCGTGGAGTGTTCCTGTTCCTGTTACAGTAACTTCAAAAAATTGTTCTTCACCAAACTCGTAATTATCTATTCCGTCACCGTCTTGATCGCCTAAATTATTAAACGGTGTAATCCTTACTAGATAGACTGAATCTACGTCTGGGTAAAAACTTTGTGCGAAAGGATCTTCACCATTGAAAAAGACGAAGTGAGTTCCGGCTGGTTCCTGATTTGTGACGTCAGTAATCCTGATGAATAACCCGTCATTAGGATTGTTGCCAGGCTGTCCGCTAACAAGAATTTCTCCAAAAATCCCCCCGTCTACAGTAACCGTTCACGGGTCGGACATACGAGCTTCAGGTGTTTGATGCATTAGCAGAATCTTCGGGTTTTTGACGATTTTCAATTTTGTCATTCCGGCTGAAAGGCAAACATGTCGATTTTGAGCCGCAGAATACTAACTGCGCCAAAATCGGGGCTCAAAAACACTGGTTTTTGCCGATTCACCGACCCGTGAACGGTTACCGTCTACATTAACAAGCCAAGTAGGGAGGGTCACGCGTGCCACGGCCTGCGGTATTGTCGACGCAGAACCGTCTCGAGACGATTCAATGTTGAAGCTCGATATCACAAGCGCCGACCCACCAATGAGGCCGGGTCGAGCATTGTGTCTGCGCAACGCCCAAGGTGGGTCGGCACTCTATTTTCCCGACGCGGCAACTTTTTTTCGGCAGGGTCGGTTTCAAGTAATTGATAGTTTCTCCTCAAACCCGCCTGACCCACCCTACTTCAATCACAAATAGCCGTGCTTCACGAAAATCCGACTGATGCGCTCGGCGAGGAGTATCTCGGTAAGGGGAAGACAATTGCCTGCCAGAAAAGCAAGGGCGACCTTTTGAAATCCTCGGCTGCCACGACGTGGAGAATCTGGTACAGAATTGTTCATCTCAGTCCAGGACCAACCCGCCCGCCGGTATTCACCATGACCGTATCATTCGGGTCTGACCCCGTGGGGGAAAAGCTAGGTTTGTTCCTTGTAGGTGTACCAGCTGAGGACGCCGACACCCAGCGCGCAAATCACAAACACGATATCGATGATCATGTTCGCAAACTTGAAAGGAGCAAATTCAACCATGCCCAGCAGGCCCAGAATCAAATCAGCCAGAAAGACGGCGAAAACGATAACGGCGATCGTTATTGCTGTAATACAAAGTCCTTTCTGCACGGGCTGATTTCCTCAACTGATGGCGTCTGTTTCAACGCACGGGCTATGAACAAATTCGCAAGGTTGGCAAAGGGGATCCGTTGGGAATGCCTGACGACCGGACAGTTACTGCTTCTACCTGTCGGATGCGTGAATCAATGCCTTACGGTGAGACCTCTTTCAGGCTAGTATAGTTGGTCGATTGAACCTGTCACGATGATCGGCGATAAACAGGATCGATTGCTGGTTGGTTTATTCCGACGATGCCAATTATCCGACTGTGCCTGCGGATAACGGGCAACAACTGCAACTCTCCGTGAGACCGTCTGGCAGAAGACGCAAGAGGCTAAAAGATAACAGGACAGACTCGGTAACAACAGCCAATGGTCAAGGAAACTTCAAACCACACGACAGCCGTGCAGCCATCAATCTGGACGCGATTTCGTGACCAGATGCCGGTTGCCAAAAAATGGGCCTATTTCGACCATGCGGCGGTGGCCCCGTTACCCCGACTCACGCAGGAACGGATTCGCAATTGGGCCTCCCAGGCAACCGACGACGGCGATGTGGTCTGGCCGAACTGGAACCGGCAACATGAGTTGACGAGAAAACTGGCCGCCCGGTTGATCAACGCCGACGAAACCGAGATCGGGATGGTTCCGAACACGACGTTTGGAATCAACTTGGTCGCCGACGGTTTTCCCTGGCAGGCAGGCGACAACGTCGTAATTCCTGAACATGAATTTCCTTCCAATATTTATCCGTGGATGGCACTCGCATCGCGCGGCGTCGAATTGCGGCAGGTTCCTCTGGACGGCCACAAAATATGCGCGAATCGAATTGCCGATGCCTGTGACGATCGTACGCGCATCGTTTCCGTCAGCTGGGTTGGTTATGCATCCGGCTATCGAATCAATCCGAAGGAAATATCCCAGGTGGTTCACGACCGGGGCGCACTATTCTTTCTGGACGCGATTCAAGGGATGGGCGTTTTCCCCATCGATGTACGAGATGCCGATATCGATTTTCTGGCAGCCGACGGGCACAAGTGGATGTTGGGTCCGGAGGGAGCGGGAATCTTTTTTCTCAAAAGGAAGCATTTGCAACTGCTGCGACCGATAAATGTTGGCTGGAATAGCGTTCAACAGGGCAATGATTTTTCGAATGTGAAACTGCAGGTCCGTGACGCAGCTTCGCGGTACGAGGGAGGAACTCAGAACATGGTCGGCTTTATCGGTCTGGGCGCGAGTCTGGAACTGTTGGCCGAATTGGGACCGGGACCGTCATCGGCATCGATTGCAGAACGGGTGATCGATGTCTCCGATCAACTTTGCGAGGCACTGGAAGGTCTTGGAGCCATTGTTCATTC
>JBGSXT010000638.1:0-2760 GCA_041751295.1 Mariniblastus sp. | reverse complement strand
GATAAAAATATTCCTGTCGGGCGAATTAGCAATTCGCCCTACAAGTTTTCATTCACGACCATGCGAATTTTACTAACCGGTGCGACAGGATTTCTCGGGAACAATCTGCTGCGGATGTTGCTGGAAGACCAGCATGAAATGACAGCGACCGTTCGGCAACATTCCGACATGCGTCCATTGCAGGGATTGGATGTGGAAAAAATCGAGTGTGACCTTTCGAACCCGACCACAATCGTTCAGGCACTTGACGGAATTGATCTGTTGATTCACTCGGCGGCGATGATCCAAATTGGCTGGACGAAGCTGGCAGAATCGCGCCTCATCAATGTGGAAGCAACCCGTGAACTGGCCGGCGCCGCGCGACGAAAGAATATTCGAATGATTTATGTCAGTACTGTGGATGCATTGGCAACTGGAACCAGGGGACGGCCTGCCACGGAAAACGATTTCGAACCAGCCAAACCGGCGTGCAGTTATGTCGTCAGCAAGCGGGAAGCCGAACAGGCTTTTCGTCGGGAGATCGCGCTGGGACTCGATGGCGTGATCATCAATCCGGGATTCATGGTCGGGCCTTGGGACTGGAAGCCGTCATCTGGCCAGATGATGTTGGCGGTTGCGAAACGGTTCACGCCGTTAGCCCCAGCTGGCGGTTGCTGTGTCGTCGATGTGCGCGATGTGGCTTGCGGAATCATATCCGCGATCGACCACGGCATGTCGGGCGCGAGTTATATCCTGGGGGGTGAGAACGTGACTTACTATGAATTATGGAAACGGATGGCGAAAATTTGTGGCAGCCGACCTCCCGTGGGAAAGTTACCCGGCGGAATCAACTGGACTGCGGGAAAAGTGGGCGACTTGTTGGCCAGATGTTTGGCACAGGAACCGCTCGTCAATTCAGCTGCAACTGAAATGGGTTCGCTGAACCATTGGTATTCGAGCGACAAAGCGATTGGCGAATTGGGATACCGAATCGGCGACATCGATGCGGCATTGGCCGACGCCTGGGAATGGTTCAGGGCGTATGGCTATGCCTGAGCTGGTGGCTCGATTTCGAGCATCAGCCCGCGCTGTTTCAATGTTGCCGGCAGAGTGTTATCCAGCGTCAATCCAATGATTGCTGCAACGGCCATTCCTGTATTGCCAACGGCCGCGACGATATCCCGCAGTCCAACTGATAGTTCACCGATCCAGGCCAACATAACCAAGCCGTCCGCTGATGCGAACCAGGCTGGGACACTCAAACCCATGAACAACGAAAATCCGGCCACGAACAGATTGCGGTTGAGGTTCAAGTCTGCCTTGGACAGTTCCTTGATTCCAACGGCACTAATCAATCCGAACATGCAACAGTACAAACCACCGACGACAGGTTTTGGAATCGCGGCGGCAACGGCACCAAATTTCCCGACCAGTCCAAGCAGGATCAGAATTACGGACGCCAATTGAACAACAAAGCGACTGCCAACTCTTGTAATACCCACCAGTCCGATGTTTTCGGAATAGGAAGTCGAGCTGAACCCGCCCAACAATCCGGTGATCGTGCATCCGATTCCCTCGCAGCCAATTCCACGCGATAACTGTTTCGGCGTTGGTTCCGGGGCACCCGCCATCCGGCTGCAGGCATGATAGTCCCCAATCGATTCGATGATCGAAGCGAGATAGCCGGCCAGCACGGCCAGTATGAACCCCAGCTGGAATTTGGGCATTCCCCACGGAAAAACGATTTCCGAGGGGTTAACCCGCAACCAGCCGGCGGCTCCAATCTGATCCGTTTGAATGTAGGCCGGATGACTGGTGTCAATGATCCCCAGTAACATCAACAAACCACAAACTGCGATACTGGAAAGTATTGCCAACAGGATCGGAAACAGCCGAAACATGATCGAATTTCTTGCGAAGACATACGAAAACAGGATGATCAAAACGATCGTCAAGATCGCGATCGGCCAACAGCTTCCGGCTGTTTGTGATCCGGCCTGATACAGTGCCAAACCGATCAACATGATGACCGGCCCGATCACCACTGGAGATAGAACCCGGCGGATCAGCCCGACAAGTCCCGAAAACCCGATGGTCATTTCGATGACTCCACCGACCAGGACCGCGCCGGCGATGTATTGCATCATTTCGGCTGGGCCGCCCCCCTGTGCTTTGACAGTCGAGATGATCGCTGCGAAGGCTGCCAGGAAACTGAATGAAACGCCTTGTATGATTGGCAACCTCGATCCAAATGTGGCTTGAATCATCGTCGCGATTCCACTGCACATCATCACCGAGCTGATCAATGTGGCGACCTGTTGTCGGTCCATGCCCATGCCAGAACCGTCTGCGGCGATTGGTCCAAGCAACAGGGGAACCGCGACTGTCGAGCCGAACATGGTCAACACGTGTTGACATGCCAACACGCTTGCACGACCGATCGGCGGGCGATCCTCAACGCCGTAAATGATCGTTTCGTCGAATTGGGGTTCGTTATTCAAGGCTGAATAATCGCCTGATAGGATTCCGGTCGCCGATCGCGGAAGAACTGCCAGGTGTTTCTGACTTCGCGAATCAGATCCAAATCAAGATCGGCAATGACGATTTCATCCCGATCCCGTCCGGCTTCCGCGATAATCTTTCCACGCGGATCACAGAAATAGCTTTGACCGTAAAACTCACCGATATTCCACGGTCCTTCCTTACCAGGCCGATTGATGGCACCGACGAAATACTGGTTGGCTACGGCATGGGCCGGCTGTTCCAGTTTCCAAAGATACT
>JBGSXT010000637.1:0-2869 GCA_041751295.1 Mariniblastus sp. | reverse complement strand
ACAATTGGCGGCCCGGCTGGTTGAACGATTGGATAAGTCCGCTTGATGTGCCGAATCAGTTCAACACGGCGAGGACATCCGATTCACTCATGATCAACAATTTGTTGCCGTCGATTTCGATTTCCGTGCCGGCGTAACTGGTAAACAGGACTCGATCCCCTTCGCCAAGCTGCAATTTGGCGCGGGACCCGTTGTCCATCAATTTGCCGTTGCCAACGGACAGCACCCGCCCCTGTTTCGGTTTTTCCCGGGCACTTTCCGGCAAGACGATGCCACCGGCAGTCGTTTCATCCGCTTCCATTCGCTTTATTACAACTTTGTCGCCAAGAGGTTCAATTCTCATCATCTGCCCTGCAATAACCGGAAACAAAAAAGACCCTGCTATCCTGGGATTTACAGAGTCCAAAAGCAATTCGTGATTGTTCCATGCGACAATTCGCTCATCAAGGCACAATTGGTTATTCCGCCCCGGATGCGCCGTATTCGTCGAACTGCTGGTATCAACTGTTCCACAATCGTAAATTTTCAGCTGCCGCTCGCCGATGGTGCGGCAAGATTCCCTTGCAGTCAAACAATGGTTATTGGTGCGACCAAGGTGCCCGTACGGGATAGACACCCAATTGTTCGGTGTTTGAAGGCAGATAAGGCGCAGGTGAAAAAGCGTCACCCCCTACGCCGCCTCCGCCGGGCGATGGCAGGCCAAATTGGTGATTGATCGGCAGGCTGCGTGTTTGACCGACGCCCCAGCCGTAGCTGGTCTGAAAGGCTGCGGTTGGTGGGACCACCAGCGCGGTGGGACGGTTGAATCGCCAGTAGTTGTGCGTGCCATGCCAAGGCGTTCGCTGCGATTGGAACTTGTTCCATTCATGCACGCGGGCGGCATCAATACCAGCTCGGTTGTAGGCATACACCGGATGAGGACTGAATTTGTCGCCAGCTGCCAGAACGGCCCGATACGGCAGGCTGGAATAGCTGCGAACAAATCTCGGGCAGGCGACTTGTGTATTCCCGTCGGTGAATTGGCGTTCCCCCTGGCACGGCCACTTGCTGGTGTCGGTGGGTGCCGCAGTTTGAGCGGCAGCTTCATTCTTCAAACGGTGACGGACGCTGGGACAACAGTCGGTGGGTGCCGCAGTTTGAGCGGCCACATCATATTCCGCGATGCCGACTAATACCGCGAAGGCGGCGACCAACATTGAATTGAAATTCTTCATGTCATGAACCCTGTATGATTGAATGGAAATTATCGAGTGATCCGGTTTGACATCGCGTTGGCCGTTCTTGCTGCGGATTGCTCGCGAGCGCGTTGCCAATTGGCGGCCATGATTTCGCAGTTTGCGCAAGTGCCGTTCCCGTCCATATCCGAATCGGACGGACAATCTCCCCCATAGCAACCATCACCTTCAACAGCGCTGCCTTCGCACCCAGCCGCCGATCCCGCGCCGTGTTTAGCCTGACAGCGGGCCTGTTTAGCTTGCAAATGGGCATGCAACCCTGCCAACAGGCCGACGCGGGGTGGTCGCACACCGTGCAAGCCATTCAGGGAATTGGCGACTCGCGAGAGCGGTGTGATCGTGCCGGCCAGCGGTGCGATGTGGTTACAGCCGTTTTGCCAACGAACGGTAGTTTTGGTCATGCCGTAGCCTGGTTGATACGTCGGCCCACCACACATGTTGCAATAGAAGGAATTGGGGCTGGCGTAAAAGTTGTAGTAGTTCCGCGAATGCGGGTACATCATTTCGTGTGGCATCAGCGGCTGGTAAGTGTAGTACGTCTGACCGACGTGAGCAGGAACTGGATGGGGCGCAGGGTACATTTCAGCATGGGCAATGCTGACTCCCGGTTGGGTGTAGTACTGGGAAAACAGATTTTCGGTCCCACTGCTTTGAGCCATGGAATTCCCGGCGACGAAACCTGAGACCGCCATAGACACGATCGCGACTGACAAACTCCGGATCTTCATCGACTTGGCTCCTGAAAAAAAGTGTTACATTGGCTGCTGGGTCGCAGCCGTCGGTCCTTGGCAGACTCGGTCGGTTCACATCGGTTGATCGTTTGAAACCGTCCGATTGTCGTACCCGGATTCATTTGATTTTTTCGGCGAGTTGACAAAACCGCTTCCAGCCAATTGTTCGGTTCTTTCGTCCAAACTGATTCGAGCCACGGAATAACCGGAAAAACCGTCTGTAAGCGAAGCAGCTGGGCTGTTACAATCCCCCCAAACCGCCATGTTTCCCATCGGCAATCGGTGAAAAGCAGTCAGTGATATCTTGGGAGAAGTCCAACAGGTAAAGGAGTGCCGTCAGTGGCCACATCCAGTTCCGTGAATACAAAAAAACGCCGTCGGGCAACTGCCGAAACCATGGCTGCCCAACAGCGCAGCATTTCTGTCAGCGAATTCTTTACGAAGAACCGGCACCTGCTGGGGTTCGACAATCCTCGCAAGGCGCTGTTGACCACCGTCAAAGAAGCAGTCGATAACTCGATCGATGCCTGTGAAGAGGCCGGCATCACGCCAGAGATTTGGGTTGAAATCGTACCGGCTGGAAATAACCGTTTCAAAGTTGCCGTCCAGGACAACGGGCCTGGAATTGTCAAGAAGCAGATTCCGCTGATTTTTGGCAAATTGCTGTACGGCAGCAAATTTCACCGGTTGCGAATGAGTCGCGGTCAACAGGGGATCGGGATCAGTGCCGCCGGCATGTACGGGCAACTGACGACGGGCAAACCGGTCAAGATCGTTTCCAAAATATCGATTCGCAAACCGGCCCACTATTTCGAAATCCAGATCAACACCAAAACCAACAACCCGGAAATTCTCAATGGCAAAGGAGACGGAGTCGATATTCCGGCAGGCGAGAAAGGGATC
>JBGSXT010000636.1:0-6017 GCA_041751295.1 Mariniblastus sp. | reverse complement strand
GCCTTCAGCATTCTTTGCCCGGTCGATACATTCGGACGGCAGCTTGGGTGAATTGTGGGGATGGCGTTAAGAATCGGGCCTGTCAGGTCAGCCCAGAAGGAATCGCCGTCCGATCGCGAAAGTCCGTTAACGGAATTAGTGGGAATGCGTCATTCCTTTCTAGAAAGGAATCGTTCATTCCCTGAAAGGGACGGCAGATTTCCTGAAAGGGACGATTATTTTCCGGGAAATAATGGTTCCTTTCCATCATTTTATCGCTCATTTCCCTAAAACTGCCACTCGCTGACGGGGGGGAACGGTTCCTTTCTAGAAAGGAACGACATCTTCCCAGGAAGGAACGACATATTCCCAGAAAGCAACGAGGCGTTTCCTGGGACCGACGGCAATCTCATAGAAAAAAATTGAGGGTGTCTTGTAAGAAAACAGAAGCGAAGCTCTGTCTGCCGCGTCCGATCCCGTTCTGACGACAGGCGGCAAAACGGATTGACGGACAAGCTGAATCCGCCGGACGTACGAGTCGCATTGGCGTGAGCGGGCAATAACCCCGCGACATCCATTGCCGGTGGAACTCACCACCGGATCAGTCATGCAAGACAATCAGAGGCCGGAAAGGCCGGCACAAACAAAACTGTGTCGGCACTTCGTGCCTGCTCAAAGTACTTTTGCTGATACCGGGGCTTTGTCAGCCCCGGCAATGGATGCGTCGGCCTTTCAGGCCTGAAAACTACTTCCGCTTTCGACGCTTGTTGTTTTGTCGATCTTTACTCTTAAAATCACGATGCTTCGTGCGATCTGCAGGCCGATCACGTTTTCGGCTCTTTGGGATGCCATCGTCCGTCAATTGGAACTCCAGCAATCGGCGATTGATATCGACGTGCGAAACGCGAACGTTGACCAAGTCCCCCAACCGAAACTGGTTGGAGCCGTGATATCCCGACAGAGTTCGAGCCGACCTGTCGAAAGAATAATGATCGTCGGGCAGATTGGCGACTGGAATCAATCCTTCCGCTGGAATTTCGAGTCCCTGCGCGAACAGACCGAACGGTTCAACGCCGGTGATCACGGCCTTCATCTCGGTGCCAATTCGTTCAGCAAAATAATTGAGTAATTTCAGTTTCTTCAATTCCCGTTCGGCCACTTCGGCCCGTTGCTCCAGTCGACTGCAATGAGCTCCCAAGGCTGCCAGTCGTTCGAAATTCGCATCCGGTTTCCGACCGTCGATGATGTCGCCGACCATCCGATGGATGACCAGATCGGGGTAGCGGCGAATCGGTGATGTAAAGTGGCAGTAGGCGTCGCTGTTGAGCGCGTAATGTCCCAATTCGCGAGGACTGTAGACCGCTTTCTGCATGCTGCGCAGAATCGAAAAATGGATTGCCTGTCGCTCCGGCATGCCGTTGGCCAGTTCCGCGATCCGCTTGATTTCGAAACGGCTCTCGAGGCTATCGCATTCGATTCCAATCTGGCGAATGAACTTCGTTAATTCCTTCAGTTTCGCCAGCGAAGGGGATTCGTGAATGCGGCGCAGCAAATACAGTTTTCGATCAACCATTTCCTGAGCAACCGCCTGATTCGCTGCCAACATGAATTCTTCGATGATCTGGTGGCTCTCCGTATTTTCCTCGGTCCGCGCACCGGACACTTTGCCATCGTCATCCAACTCGATCTTGATATCCGGCAGCGTCAGTTCGATGGCACCGCGGGTCATGCGGCGTTTGCGCAGCTTCATCGCCAGCGTGTGCATGTTGCGGACCAGCTGAAAGACCTGCGGCGTCAGCTTTTTTTTCCACGGCCGATCGTCCGCCAGGTATTCATCAATTTCTTCGTAGTTGAACCGATGTGCACTCTTGATGGCCCCCCGATACAATTCGGTGGCGATGGGAATTCCATCCGCATCAAATTCAATCAAGGCTGACAGGCAGTATCGGACCCGATCGGGTTGCAGGCTGGCGAGGTTGTTTGAAATCAATTCCGGCAGCATCGGAATCACACGGTCGGGCAGATAAATACTTGTTCCCCGCTGGTACGCTTCATCGTCCAATGCGGAACGCGCTGGAACAAAATGGGACACATCCGCGATATGAACTCCCAATTGCCAATGTCCGTTTTCAAGCTGCTCCAGCGAGATGGCATCGTCAAAGTCGCGGGCCGTCGCGGGGTCGATCGTGATTACCGTTTTGGTGGTGAAATCTGTCCGATCTTCGCTGATGACTTCATGGAATGCATCGGCCTGATCGCGCGCCTGCTGCAGCACCGCTTCAGGAAACTCTTCGGGCAAATCATACTCGCGGATAATCATCAGCGTATCGACACCGGGAGTTCCTCGATCGCCGAGGACTTCGACAACAACCCCTTCGCCAGGCTGATTGGGAGATGGGAAATTCGCCATCTCAATCACGACCACATCGTCGACCCGACAATTCTTCGCCCCTGCATCGCCAACCAGGATTCCCTCGTCAAAAATTCCATTGGCCACGATGACGAACCCGATATTGTCCTTTTCCTTGTAGGTCCCTACGAACCGGTGCGTTCGCCGTTCGACCACTTCGGTGACCCGACCGCTGATTCGGATTTCATCCCCCTGCCGTCGCGAAGACGTTCGAACCCGGACCCGGTCTCCATCGGCGGCGTCGTGAGTCTTCTGTTTGGGAATATAGATATCGTCGCTGCGATCGGTGGCTGTCGACAGTTCGGGCGTTACAAACCCGTACCCGGCAGCGGCTCGCCGAAAGACGCCAACGATCTCGTCTTTCTTTTTTTTGCCATCGACATTAAGCACCAGATGACTCGGCCCCCAGGCAATCAGCCCCTGTTTTGTCAGATGTTTGAGCGTTCGTTTGACTTCCCGTTCCTGATCGGCCAGATCAAGCTTTTTGGCAATCGCCCGTGGTTTCAGCGGCTGATAGTTTTCTGCCTGAATCAGCGTCAGGATTTGATTTTCGATTTTTTTCTCAATTTTCATCCCGCAAGTCTAAATCAGCCCTATGGCAAAAACCACTGGGGCGCCTGTCAATTCAGGGAGTTGTGACTCGACAGGTCCGTAATTTCCCAGCGTCAGGGCAGCCGAGAAACAGTTTTTCGATCAGCTGAAAGATTTTCACCTGGACGTTCCTAGTCTGTCCGGGCCAGACAATTCGATTGCTGAAACGTAGCCGCTTCGCTTCTCTTCCCCCCAAGCAAACCGAAAACCGACACTATTGGTTCAGTTTGGCAGCTTTGATTCAAATCATTTCGGTTCGTCGCTGACGATTTGACCGTTGATTAACACTCCAATGCAGTGGGTGGTGTACTCAAAAGGGTCGCCGTCATAGAGTGCCAGGTCCGCGTCTTTGCCAACTTCCAATGTTCCGACGCGATCGACAATCCCCAATACTTTGGCTGCATCTACGGTGATCATAGCCAGGGCCTGTTGGGCAGTCATTCCGTTGGCTGCCGCGATTCCTGCTTCAAACAGCACCACTCGCGTTTTGGGGACATAGCCTTCGAAGCCGCTCTGCATCAGCACCGGAATTCCGGCAGCGGCCAATTTACCGGCCGTTTCAAAACTGAGGTTTTCATATTCTCCGGCAGCCCGGATCATTGTCGGGTGCAGGAACACCGGCACTTGGGCTGCCAGAATCGAATCGATCAACAAGTACGATTCGGCGGCTCCATCCAGCCACAAACGGATGCCAAATTCTTCTTTCAATCGCAAGGCGGTCGCGATGTCCTGTGCCTTGTTGGCCGTCACCATCAACGGCAACTCACCGCGCAGGACAGAGCCTAACGCTTCCAGTCGCAAATCTCGTGGGGTAGGTTCCTTGTCAGGCTTGTCGGCGTCATTGTCGGCGTCATTGTCGGCGTCACCGGCGGCCGGCTCCATGTCCGCTTCCGCCGCCGCCTCCCTTTTTGTCAGATACTCTCGGGCCTTGATCAGCTCCTGCCGCAGCATCGACATCTGTTTGCCCCGTGTTCCCGGTGATCCTTCTGATCGCGTCGAACCCGGACCCAACGTGGCTAAGATCGCCGCCGTTTCGACCAGTCGGGCTTCCTCCACTGATCCTCCGACGTTTTTGATGATCATCGTCTGGCCTGGAATCAAGGCCCCCGATGAATGGCCCGTGTGCAACGTAGTGACGCCATAACCGCGCAGATATTCCAACAGATCCTCCCGGACATTGACCGCGTCGATCGCGCGCAATTCGGGTTGGATCGCTGAACTCTTGTCCAAATGATCCTGGTCATGTCGCTGGTTGTAGATGCCGGTCAAACCGGCCGTGCTATGGGCGTCGATCAAACCTGGCGTGACCACAGCCGCGAACATGATTCGACTGTCGGCTGGAATATCGACTTGGTCCGCCGGTCCGATGGCTGCAATCTTTCCGTCCGCCACGAGGACGACTCCGTCCTTGATCGGCTCTCCAGCCATCGTATACACCAGATCTCCGCGAATGGCCACTTGAGCAATCACCGGCGATCCACAGCCAAAAGCCACGACGCACCCGATCAGAATTTTGAATAGGGCGGAGTGACGCGCTTGCGTCCGTTTTGCGTTCGGCATGGAATATCCTGTTGGGTACAACGTATTTCTCTCATCAAGGGTTATTGGAAGACCAGGCGATCACTCGCTGTTCGCTTGCAATCGCAATTGCTGCATGATCAGTTCGTGAAAGCAACAGAAGTATGGCAATTGGTCATGGGTCGCTCCGTAGCCGCCAACTGCATATAGCCGATCCTGGGGTTGTTCGCGGTCAAACACTTTTTCTCCTTCGACCCAGGTTTGCAATACTTTGGTGTACACGCTGAGCGGATCGCCATCGAGCACAATGAAATCTGCGTCCTTGCCCGCGACCAGCGATCCCGTCCGTTCCTGCAGGTCCAGCATTTTCGCGCCGTTGATCGTCAGGGCTTTCAGCGCTCCCTCGCGCGACATGCCTCCGCGAACCGCCAACGCGGCTGAGCGGAAAAACAACCGCGAATCGGTGATGTAGTCATCGGTATGAAAGGCCACCGTGACTCCCGCGCGTTCCAACACACCACCCGTCTGAAACGAAATATCCACTGCCTCCAATTTCCCGCCGGGGCTGTCGATCACGATAATCGAACAGGGAACACCGGCTGCCGCGATCTTGTCGGCCACTTTCCAGCCATCGCTGACATGGTGCAGGACAACTCGAAAATCATATTCCATGGCCAAACGCAGGACCGTCATGATGTCGTCATGCCGATGCGTATGATGATGGACCACACGGCGTTTTTCGAATACTTCCTGCATCGCATCCAAGCCGATATCCCGATCCGGAACTTTTTCAGGGTCGCCGTCCGCCCGCTGGATCTTGTCGCCATACTCCCGGGCTTTGATAAAGTGTTGACGGACCAGCGATGCCGACTTGCCTCGCGTCCCGGGAAAAACGCCCCCATCGTCCCGCAACGAGTTGGTGCCGTTGGCCATCTTCAATCCGCCCATGATCCATTCGTCGGGTGCGCGAATCAACAGATCGTCGATCGTTTCCGCTCGACGCAATTTGACGTACACCGTTTGACCACTCATCAAATGTCCAGAGCCTGGCATGATGTTCAGCGTGGTCAATCCTCCGGCTACGGCGCGGCGAAAGCCGGAGTCGCGAACGTTGATCGAATCGTAGATGCGAATGTCCGGTTGAATCGGACCGCTGGAGTCGGCTCCGCCAATGCCACCCACATGACTGTGAGTACAGATCAGCCCTGGCATGATGATTCTGCCTTGTACATCCACAACGACAGCACCGTCCGGAATGTCCGCCTCGGCGACGGCGCCCAGCCAGGTGATCTTCTGTCCCGTAACCAACAGGGTGCCCTGTTCGATCACGTCCCCATCAACAGGAACGATTTTAGCGCCCACAAAGGCCGTAACCGTTTCGTCCGTTTCGAACGCAGGTGCCGGCACGGTAACCGCGAGCTGCCAAGCAGTCCAAAGTAGGCACAACGCCCCTTTGCAGGTGCCAAGTCCAATATGTCGCATGGGTTGAATTCCTTTGAAATTGTATCGGCAACGAAGT
>JBGSXT010000635.1:0-11195 GCA_041751295.1 Mariniblastus sp. | reverse complement strand
ATCGCCATCGAGGCTGTCCACTTCCGACAGCAGCCGGCGTTCGTACTGACCGCGAATCGACAGATACTTGACGTAATCGACAAGGGCCGCAATCTCATCCGCTGACAGGTTTTGAAATGAGGGCATGGCCGTTCCTGGAATCCCGTGACGAATAACTTGCGTCAAGTCTTCATTCGTGGGCGGCTGACGAAGCGGCGTCGATTTGAACTTGAATTTGCCTAGACGGAAATCACGAGGATACGGATTCAAGAACGCGGACGTTGGCCCACGACCGTCCCCGCTGATTCCATGGCATTGCACACAGTGTTCGCGAAACAGCCCAGAGGGCTCCCCTTGGCGGCCACTTTTTACTGGTCCGGCGGCTACCTTTAGGTTCTCAAGGCTCAATACCTGTGCTGCCGGATCTTCGTCGTCGTACAGGAAAGGAAAACGCGGATCATCGGGCGTCCCAAACAAAGCCGTCAGGATCGTGCCAATTTCCTGCGGATAGGCCTCCGAGTAATGTTCGTCCTCGTCCAGATTCAACCGCTCCTGCTTGATCCATTCGATCTGGTTGAACCGAAACTGAGCCGGCCCTGACGGCTCACAGCCCATCAAACAGAATGCGAACAACAAACACCAGCCAGGAATTCGGTTACACGATTGCATTGCCAGATTATACCGTGGTTGCCGAGGCTGGCACGGTCAATTGTCGTCAGGACAAAATGTCACATTCGCGTACATCAGGACCAATCCATCTGATCCAGTTCTTTCCGGATCAATTGGACGTCGGATTCCGAAAATTCCAACGCTGGTGTCAATTGGCGTTCATGGCAACCCGCACACAAAATCAAACAACCGGCCACGAAACAAGAACGAAAGCGGAATACTGCCAAAAGTCTATTTCTAAACATCTTGCGATTTACTTCTTCCGGAAGGAGGCCCCATCGAGTTCCATGGAACCGAGGTCCAGAGTTTCACCGTTGTTGATTGTGATTTCAATTTCGCCACGACGGCCAACCTTTCGATCGGAAACTTCCAACTGTTTCATGTAACCCAGGCGTCGATGCCAGAATTGGAATTTCCATGTGCCCGCCGGGACATTCCGGATTTCAAACTTTCCGTTTGCGTCCGTGATGGCGACATAGGGCTCATCGCGAACAAGCAGCACCGCGTCCATCCAGCGGTGGATATCGCAAACTACGTTGCCGGGCACCTTTTCGATTTCGTTCAATTTCACATCGACGTGTTCGCTAATCGGAATGTTTACGTTTTCTTCGTTGTTGAACAGCGTGATGTGGCAGTTATGACCCACATCGTCACTGTTTTTCATTCTCAACGTCTGGCCCGTTCGCACAAATAATGCATGTGGTTCAAACCGGCATTGCCGGTTGTCCAGAATGACCGGTTCAAGTTTTGATTGAGCATAATCAGGATGTTCCGGCGGCAGGGCATCCTTTGTATCGCGAAACATCATTACGAAGGCGTCTTTCAGTCCCCGGTCGCGGCCGACAATCAGATTGTCGTCCAACGGTAGCTCGCGATCAGCCAGGCAACTGGGCTGATCTTTGTCGATGACCTCCCGTTCGATTTCCGGAATTGCACCAGATACCAGGATTTGTCCTTTCAAATTTCCCCATCCGCCATCTTGGCACCAGGCGAATGCCGGAATTGCCAAAACCAGAATCAGTAAAACCGCCAAGGATATTTTCATTTGCAAGAAATCCCAACCCCTTAAATGTGTAAAGCCCAATGGTCATTCGAACAGACTGTTCAAGTATTCAACAGCCTGGCCGCAATGCAAGACAGAGTCAGATTCCGAATCCCGTTCGATGGTAAAATATCCGCTGTAATTCCGCTCTTCCAGAATTCCCAGCAATGCTGGCAGATCAACGGAACCGCGCCCTAATTGGACCTCCAAGCCCCGCCCCAGGCTCAAATCATGCACGGCATCGCGGGCGCGAAAGTGAATGACATGTGAACCAAGTATTTTCATGCCGCCGACGACATCGAGTCCATTGATGATCATGGCGGCCGGATCAAAGTCGATCCCGATGGCCATCGTCGGCAGAGCATCGAGAAGTTTACGGGTCGATTCGCTGTCGCTGTGACCGGACTGCGTGGCCAGCCAGGCACCGGAAATCTGTGAGTGGTTGCCCAAATCGGTCAAAGCCTGAATCAGCGTCGTCCAGCCTTCGGCCTCGGTATCATCCGGAATACTCCCAATGTGATTGGTAACGACGTTACAGCCAAGGTCATAGGCCATCTGCATCGCCGACTTCGTGGCGTCAATGCGCCGTTCCAGATCATCAGCAACGCTGTAGCCGCGTCGGGTGGGGAAATGTATCGCGGCGACTTTCAGATTCAGATCGCCCAGCATTTTTTTCAGATGCCGCACGCCGGTTCTGGATAGTTCGGCTGGTCGCAATTCCGTACGGGCATTGATCTCGACCCCTTCGGCTCCCAATTCAGCTGCGACTTCCAACGCTTTCCTGAAGGGCAAACGGAGGCTTTCAAGTCTGATTCCTTTTTTCAGTTGCAGCATCAAGGATTCCTGCGGTACGGGTATCTCACCAGGCAATAAAGGAGCTACCATGTTAACCATTTCCATCCCGCAGCATACCGAACATCGACCGCCATGACGAGCTTGCACGAAATATGCGATTTTCTTGATCGTTATGCGCCCGTCCAATTGGCCGAAGAATGGGATAATGTCGGCCTGCTGGTCGGTGACAAATCGTCCTCAGTCGCGCGGATCATGACCTGCCTGACGGTGACTCCCGAGAGTGCCGAAGAAGCCATCTCGAAACGGGCGGATTTGATCGTGTCACACCACCCACTCCCCTTCCATCCGATCAAGAAACTGACCACCGAATCGACGTCGACGAAGCTGTTGTGGAATCTGATTCGCGCTGGCATCGGAATCTATAGCCCGCATACAGGATTCGATTCTGCCGAAGCGGGCATCAACCAGCTGATATGTCAGCGGATCGGGCTGCAGGAGATTAGACCGCTGCTGCCGGCAATTGACCATTCGACTGGATTGGGTGCCGGGCGAATCGGACGATTGGAAGTTCCAACTGATCTGGTATCGTTCATCGATTTGCTGAAGCAGAAATTCTGCATCAGGAAATTGCAATTTGTCGGCAACCTGAGCAATTCGGTATCCATCGTCTCGTCGGCCTGCGGCTCGGGGGGAAGCTTTCTTGAAAATGCCGATTCAGCCGGCTGTGATACGCTGGTTACGGGTGAAGCTGGCTTTCATACCTGCCTGGAAGCCAAAGCCCGATTCATGTCTCTGATACTGTTGGGACACTATTCGAGCGAGCGGTTTGCCATCGAAATTCTGTCTGATGTCTTACAGTCACAATTCGCAGATCTGGAAGTTTGGGCCAGCGAAAAAGAGTCCGATCCGATCAATTTTGCCTGAAATGGCTGCCAGACTGCTAATCATGGCGTAAGCTTCGAATTACGTTGACCGTTCGATTGGTCGATCTAAAATGGAATTTCCTTTCCTGCAATCGAGTCGAAAACTGCCATGCCATTCCGATTTTTGACAGCCCTGCCTGTTTTTAACGAGGTCAATTCCGTCAGCCCGGTACTTGATGAAGTTGTCCAATACTCGGACGACATTCTGGTAATCGACGACGGCTCGACCGACGGTACCCGCGAATTGTTGCGATACCGTAAAGATATCATTCTGGTCGAGCATCAAGCCAACAAGGGTTACGGCGGGGCGCTGCGGACTGCGTTCAACTACGCGATTGAATTGGACTACGATTTTCTGGTGTCGATCGATTGTGATGGCCAGCATGAACCGCAACGGATTGGCCAATTCGTATCTGCCTGTCAAAATACCGGAGCTGACATTATTTCGGGCAGCCGGTACTTGCAGTCGTTCAATGACAATTCCTCGGCACCGAAAGATCGCCGACAGATCAACCGGCAGATCACCAAAATGTTGAATACGCGACTTGGATTCGACTTGACGGACGCGTTTTGCGGATTCAAGGCGTACCGTGTCGACGCTTTGCGAAAACTGCAGCTGACCGAAAATGGATATGCCATGCCGCTGGAATTGTGGGTGCAGGCCTGGTGCCAGCGGCTGTCGGTGGTCGAGCTTGCCGTACCGCTGATCTATTTGGACGAAGACCGTTCATTCGGAGACAATCTGAACGATCCGGTCGTGCGTCTGAATTACTACCACCAGGTGCTCGAACGCAGCTTCGCCGCACTGCCAGCGGATTGTCCGAAAATGCGACGGAGTGAAGGTGAGCGGGTTGGCTGAAACTGGCTCGGCAATGCGTTACCGACGCATGCGGGCTCCTCAGCAACACGGCGAGGTTCTGCATCTGCCGCCTGCCTCCGAAATCGACTCGCTCTGGCGACGCAACGGCAGCCGGCAAATTTCGAACAACCGGTTTGCGCATTCGAATCTGGAACAGTTGAAACGGCGTGGTCGTACCGAGTTGTACAATGCGGCCATTGAATACAGTCGACAACATCGCGATGTCAGTTTTGCCACCGGAAGTCTGGACGTGCAACAGATCGTGATGGCGGGTCACCAGCCGACACTCTTTCATGCCGGAGTCTGGTACAAGAATTTCGTCCTTTCAGCGCTGGGCAGCCGCTATAACTGCCTCGCGATCAATCTGGTAGTTGACAACGACATTTGTGCGACCACCTCGTTGTCGTTGCCCTGGCATGAGCCGGATTCCGTGACGCTGAAATCAATTGCTTACGATCAGCGCGGACCGATTGTGCCGTTTGAAGAGCGAAGAATACTCGACGATCAGATCTTTTGTGCGTTTGGACACCAAGTCGCTGATGGCATCCGTCCGCTCGTGAATCGTCCAATAGTTGAAAAACTCTGGGTGAAAACGGTTGCCAATCGAAATGAACAGAATATCGGATGGGCCATCGCTCGCGGGCGGCATGCCCTGGAATCAGAAATCGGACTCCACACGCTGGAGTTGCCGATCAGCAATCTCACGCAGACGTCGGCGTTTGCTTCGTTCGCTGCAGAAATCCTGTTGCGACTGGATGAGTTCATTGCGATTTACAATCAGGTTCTGGCAGACTATCGGCGTACCCATCGAATCCGCAGCCGGTTTCAGCCGGTTCCCGAATTGCAGCGCGACGGGCGCTGGCACGAATCCCCTTTTTGGATTTGGCAATCGAATCGTCCCCAACGGCGGAGTCTGTTCATCAGTCAGTCAGCCGTAAGTATTGAACTATCCAATCGGCTGGATTTCGAATTGACGATCCCGCTGGCTGACTTGGCCGGAATGATTGAGGAACTGCAAAACAGTGACATTCGAATTCGACCGAAAGCATTAATGACCACGCTGTTCAGCCGAACTGTATTGTCCGACTTGTTCATCCACGGAATCGGAGGCTCAAAGTATGATCAGCTCACGGACGAAATAGGCCGCCGGTTTTTTGGCGTGGAACTTCCGGAATATTTGACCATCACGGCGACGATGAAATTGAATCCAGAATGCCCAACCGATTTCCGTTCACGGATTTCAGATCTGGAATCGCAGTTAAGGGGATTGGAATTTCAACCCGAAAGGTTTCTGGAAAGCGGCCAGCCACGGGCTACGGAAATCGTTGCTCGGAAATGGGACTGGATCGATAGGGAACTGCCACGTGGGCAGCGGCAACAGCGGCATGCAGGAATCGTGGAATGCAACCGACAGCTGCAACCGTTTGTTCAGCGAAAGAAAACCGAGTTTGAGGAAATGATCAAGCAACTTGAAGAACAATTGGAGACTTGTCGCATCCTGGGTTCACGGGAATTCAGTTTCTGCCTGTTTGATGAATCGCTTTGCGCCGATCTCGACAAGCTGAACCGAAACTGGCTCACGTAGTGGCGTCAGGTTTGTGGACAAGCCGACAATTGGGATCAGATTCGATTCTTGACCGCATTCGCCAGGCAGGTGGCCGCTTCAACAGCGAAGTAGGTCAGAATGCCATCGCAGCCGGCCCGCTTGAACGACAGCAACGATTCCATCATCACCAGTTCACGATTCAACCAACCCTGATTCGCGGCGGCTGCCAACATCGAATACTCGCCGCTGACCTGATAGGCAAACGTCGGCACGCCAAATTCGGATTTGATGCGGCGGACGATATCCAGGTACGGCATGCCAGGCTTGACCATCACCATGTCGGCTCCTTCCGCGATGTCGAGCGCAACCTCGCGGACGGCTTCGTCCGCATTGGCCGGGTCGATCTGATAGGTTTTCTTGTCTCCGCCAGCTAGATTGGCCGTCGAGCCGATGGCGTCGCGAAAGGGTCCATAGAATGCCGATGCGAACTTGGCTGCGTACGACATGATCAACACGTCCTCGAACCCGGCTGCATCCAGGGCCATGCGAATCCTGCCCACGCGGCCGTCCATCATGTCGGACGGGGCGATAATATGACAGCCCGCTTGCGCCTGGACGATCGACTGTTTGCACAACATTTCCAACGTTTCGTCATTGACAATTTTTCCGTTTTGCAGCAGGCCATCATGTCCGTGGCTCGTGTAGGGATCAAGAGCCACGTCGCAGATCACGCCGATTCGCGGTTCGGCCCCGACGACTGCGCGCACCGCCCGGCAAACCAGATTCTCCGGATTGAGTGCTTCCAATGCGTCATCGGTTTTTTTTGCCGGATTAGTTTCCGGAAAAATGGCGACTGCCGGAATTCCCAAGTTCGCAGCGGCCCGAATTTCGTCAATCAGCACATCCATCGACATGCGGAAGACGCCCGGCATGGACCCGATTTCCGAACGAATTCCGGACCCTTCAGCAACAAAAACCGGCCAAATCAGATCGCTTGCCGACACGCTCGTTTCACAAACCAGCGACCGAATCCATGGGGACTGGCGATTACGTCTCATCCTTGTGGACGGATACTGGGCGGCCTGCATCGTTCGAACATCCCGCTGAAAATGGCGTAGTAAACACAATATTGAAACTTACAGAATCAATTGTGGCAATTGCCTGGTGATTTTGTCCGGCAACAAGGTAGTCGATTCGCGATTATTGAATTACATTGTTGGCAGGGTCATATTTAGTTGGAACCGAAGAAAAAAACATGATTGACAAACTCGGAAATTTGAATATCGCCCTGTGGCGTGTTTCAGTCTGTTGGACAGCAGTTGTTACTGGTTTATTGTTGGCGGCGAACGGACTGCAGGCAGAAGATTGGCCTCATTGGCGCGGACCTGAGCAAAACGGCATTTCGCGGGAAACCGGTTTGGTCGACACCTGGTCCCTGGACGACAAGAAAAATTTGCTCTGGACATCCGATATTGGTGGCCGTTCGACGCCAATCATACTGGACGACAAAGTCTACTTGAATTGTCGTACCCACCATGACTTCAACAATCCGGACGAAAAAATCCATTCGCGCGAACAAGTCGTTTGTTGGGACGCGAAGACAGGTGAGATTGTCTGGAAAGACGAGTTCGAGGTTTACCAGACGGATATTCCGGCGCCACGTGTCGGCTGGGCCGCAATGGCTGGCGATCCCGAAACGAAACAGGTTTACGTTCACAGCGTCGATGGCATTTTCCGTTGCTATTCGGCGGATGGCCAGCTGGTTTGGGAACGATCGCTGCTGGAAGAGTTCGGCAAGATTTCCGGTTACGGCGGCAGAACGCAAACTCCGATCATTGACGAAGACAGCGTGATCGTGAGTTTTCTGGCTGCCAACTGGGGTGCAACCAAAGGTCCGGCCCCACAACATTTTTATTATGCGTTCGATAAACGGACGGGCACGCTGCAATGGGTTTCCGCGCCGGGCGAGGTTCCAGAGGGAACGAACCAATCCTGCCCGATCGTGGGAGTGATCAACGGCGTTCGCACATTGATCGCCGGAAATGCGGACGGACACATCTACGGCATCAATGCCCGCACCGGTCAGCGCATCTGGCAATTCCGCCTGTCGCTCAATGCCCTCAACTGCACGCCGGCAATTGACGGCAATTACGTCTACATTTCCCATGGCGAAGACAATATCGACAATCAGGAATTTGGGCGAGTGCAATGCATTGATGCGACGGGGACGGGGGATATTACGGAAACCCATGGCGTTTGGCGGGTGGATGGAATTAAATCCGGTTTTTCCGGCCTGCTGGTTCATGACGGAATTTTGTACGTCGTATCTGATACCGGAAACTTGTTCGCATTCGATTCGAAGTCTGGCGAAAAGCTGTGGGAATTCGATCTGGGGACTGTCGGGAAAGGAGCGCCGGTCTGGGCGGACGGGAAACTGTATGTGATGGAGGTCAATGGCAACATCCACATCCTCAAGCCGAGCCGTGCGCGGTGCGAATCACTATCACATGTCAAGCTGTTGGCTCGCGAGGGAAGCGGAGACGACGAAATCTATGCCTCGCCGGCGATTTCCAACGGACGAATCGTTTTCGTTACCCGGGACCGAACCATCTGCGTCGGATCGAATGAGCAGGAATCGGAATCGACAAACCGGACCGCCACCTCCCTGCCGAAAGAAACGCCGCCAACGGACACGATTGCCCATCTGCAACTGCGACCTTATGAGATCGTGATCAAGCCGAGCGAAACCGTCAATTACCAGGTCGTGGCCTTTGACGAAAACGGCTCGGTTGTCAAAGTCATGCCGGCGGAGCTGAAAGCGATCGAAGGACTGGACGGTCTCAAAATCGCGGGCGATTCACTGACGGCACCTGATTCTGGCGGCAGTTTGGCCGGAACTGTGTCTGCATCGATGGGCTCGTTGTCGGCCACGGCCCGAGTCCGAATGTTTGATACGGCTAATCCGTGGAAGTGGGATTTCGAAGGCTTCAAGGGAGTCGAGGTGCCCCCTCAGTGGATTCGAGCATTTGCCAAATTGAAACCAATCGAGCTGGAAGGCAATACGGCCATGCTGGCGGCTGGAATCGGAAATACGAAGGGGCGACCGAGTCACACGGTTTACCTTGGATCTTTTGATATGAAAGACTACACGATTCAGGCCGATGTTTTGATTCGGGAACAGCGCCGCCAATTATCCGACATTGGGTTGCTCGCCAACGGTTACAATTTCATTATCAAGGGGACGCAAAGCCGAATTCGTATCGAAAACTGGCCCGCACATCTACACATGGCTGCAGAGGAAAAATATCGCAGCGATCCGGATGTCTGGTATACGATGAAAATGAAGGTCGATGCCAATGGGTCGGAAGCAAAAATCTTCGGCAAAGTCTGGCAACGGGACGAAGCAGAACCGTCCGATTGGTCGATCCAGGCCACCGATCCCCATCCGATTAAATCGGGTAGCCCAGGACTATACGTGTACGCGCTCACCGACTGCCTGTTCGATAACGTCATCGTCAGTTTCGACGAATAGCGCCGTCGGCAACATCGCCGAAACGCAATTGGCAGAGTTGTTTTCCAACTCGCTGAAACACAACTGAAAACCAACAACAAATTGGAATATCAAATGTTTGCCGCAATTAGAAATATCCTTTTGAATTCAGGCTCGCTGGCCCTGTTGATCGTTAGCTCGCTCATTCTGCTGAATCCATTGCTGGGACAGGATGCTGTCGATACCGCGAAAGCAAAGCCTGCCGCGTCGCCCGACGGCCGCCCAAAAGTGGCTGCAAAGCTTGATATCAAGGACTGGCCGTTGTGGGGAGGCACCATCGGCCGCAACATGGTTTCCGGTGAAAAAGGGGTCACCTTCGATTTCGATTTAAAAGAAAAGAAAAACGTTGTCTGGTCGGCCCAACTTGGCTCTCAAACCTATGGCAACCCGATTGTTTCCGGCGGCAAGGTTCTGGTCGGCACGAACAATGGTGCCGAATATCGTCCAAAACATAAAGGCGATCGGGGTGTACTGCTCTGTTTCAACGCGAAGACCGGCGATTTTATCTGGCAATTGACTCGCGAAAAACTGCCAACGGGTCAAGTCAATGATTGGCCGTTGCAGGGAATTTGTAGTGCGCCTGTCATCGAAGGGGATCGGCTGTGGGTGGTCAGTAATCGTTGTGAGTTAATGTGTCTGGACCTGGAAGGTTTCACCGATGGCGAGAATGACGGAACGGTCAAGGATGAAGTCGATAGCGAAGCCCAGGATGCCGACATCGTCTGGAACCTGGACATGATGGAAGAGCTGGGCGTTTTTCCCCACAATCTCGCGACCAGTTCACCTGTGATCCATGGCGACATCGTGTACATCGTTACCTCCAATGGTGTCGATGAAGCGCACCTCGACGTGCCGTCGCCGCGAGCGCCCTGTTTTATCGCCGTCAACAAGAACACGGGCGAAGTCATTTGGGAAAACAATGAGCCATTCGATGCGATTTTGCACGGGCAATGGAGTTCACCCGCGATCGGCATGGTCAACGGCAAACCACAAATCTATATGCCGGGCGGTGATGGATGGCTGTATGCATTTGACGAAAAAGGGAAGGAAATCTGGAAATTCGATTTAAATCCCAAAGAAACAAAATGGGAATTGGGAGGAGCGGGGACACGCAATAACGTGATTGCGACTCCTGTGTTTTATGAAAACAGTGTGCTGGTCGCCGTCGGTCAAGATCCGGAACATGGCGAAGGCACCGGCCATCTGTGGCGAGTCGACGCGACAAAAACAGGGGATATCAGTTCCGAACTGGGCAAAATCAACACGCCCGGCACGCCGAACCCGAATTCCGGAGCGATCTGGCATTACGGTGGCGTGGATGAGAACGGAGAGAATATTTTTCGCCGTACGATGTCCACGGTATCAGTTGCCGATGGCATTGTTTACGCTGCGGATCTGAGCGGATTCGTTCACGCCGTCGATCTGAAAACCGGCAAGCGCCGCTGGAAAGAACCTCATGATCTGCTGTCGGGAGTTTGGGGATCAACTCTGGTTGTGGATGGCCGGGTTCTGATCGGCAATGAAGATGGCAAACTGACCATCCTGAAAGCAGGTGGCGACGAGCCGAAAGTTCTGCAGGAATTTGACACTGTCAAGTACAGTTCCATTTACAGCACACCGACCATCGCCGGAGACGTGATGTATCTTTCCGATCGCAACCGGTTGTACGCGATCAATATCAAACCGGAAAAGCAATAACAGAGACCAACAGTTTCTGCATAATTCAGCCTTCGGTTTGGTTCCCTGGAACGTGATATAGAAATCCAGTACGTACCTTTTGCCGACAGGTACGTTGACCGAAATTGATGATTGTCAGCCGAGTGAACATCCGG
>JBGSXT010000634.1:0-6214 GCA_041751295.1 Mariniblastus sp. | reverse complement strand
GTGCCTCACACAAGACAATTGTGGGCAAATGATTGCCCGCGTAATAGTTGATCCCACTTGTATTTCCCAAAGCGACCGGGAATTGTTAGCACGTTGTAAATCGACTCATCCAACCGATTTCGAGGAGTTCAAGGAATGTTACCGAGATGGAATCCGAGCGCGTTACTGTCCTCCCCTTTCATTGAACCTGGTGGTTCCCGATCCGTGCGAAACGTGCTGTTCAGGTATTTATCCCGTTAACAACGAAAATTATAAGAAATGTGTTAACGATTGCTTCGATGGAATGGGAGACTGTGCGGATTATGGTCCACCACAAACGAGATGTCCATGCCCCTGTCCTCCGCAATGTTGTGCACCGAGTTGCCGTCCAACTCAATGTCTTCCGCAGCGAAGATGTCTACCACGACTCAGGCTATTTCGCCGATGCCGTTGAAACAGACACAAATCGTCTACTTTGCTATTCAACGATTGTTTTCACAACGCGAAATCCGCTACTGGGAACCCGTTGGGTTGGTTTGCCTGACGGATGAAATCGATTGGTGAAACGAATGTAAATGATTTCCGTTCGATAGCTTCCACCTTGAGCGTAGGTTTGATCGAATTCGGCATTCAGTTCAGGGACAGGCGGCCGACCCCAACATATTTCCTGGACGTTTCCCAGGACGTCAAACAACCCGAACGCATTGGGGATTTTCTGGCGGACAGGGTGAACGACTTCTTGATCGTTGATTTGACCGTTCAACCCGCACCAGAAATACTCAAGCAGAACCTCAAACGGAGCCCGGTGCGCGCAGTAGTAGTCAGTTATGCTTCCACCCCTGGCCGCCAACTCCCATTCCAGCTGGTCCGGCAGCCGGAAGCCGTCCGTATCCGGGATCAATTCCCAGCGATTGATTGCCTCGCCGTTCTTTTTCTGATAACAGGGTTGGAGGCGGTTAATTGTCGACAACCAGTTACAGAATTGGACTGCGTCTTCGCGCGAAATGTTGTTTACCGGGCAATTCGGGCGCGAATTTCGCAGTGTATCTCGTTCCCACTCCTCTGGTTTTTCCTCAAGGTAGGACTTGTCATCGACGAATTTCTGAAATAATTCGATGGTGATTTCGCAATCACTGATAAAAAAGTCATGTTCGACCCTCTCGGCGTCTTTCGAATCGCGATCTTGATTTGGAACGGCTCCCGCATTGATCTTGATCATCGTCAGATTCTCATCGTTCTGATCATAGACCTTCCATTCGCGGTCACTCTTGTCTGTTTCGGACGAAAATTCTCGCCCATTTTTCCGTTTTGAATCTCTCCAGGGTAAACCCCATTTTTCCAGTGCCCACCGACTGGCAGAATGTGCCGCCGCACTGGGGTTAGCCTGGTAGAGCTGGCGAAACATGTCGACCAGCTCGCTTCTGCTATGTTCCTCAAAAGCCTGGGGGTCCATTCGACCAAAGACAACACATAGCCCGGCGAAAGTGGCTGCCTTCTGAATGTCGCTCTCGGATCCCAGCAACGAGGTCAGCATTTTCGCCCCTTGATTCAGGTCGCCATGCCAATCAGAAAAGTGGTGAATCAATGTGGTCCTTCGCGTCTGATCGGGACCAAATTCGAAAACATCGCTGGAGATTTTTTCGGGCCGGAGAAACATCTTCAAGATCTGCAATCGCGCCCAATGCTCATCGTCCAGTCGTGCGCCATCCTGGTCAGTCGCCAGTACATTCGAAATCTGTTCAATTGACCGGCTCGGATTTTGCGACAACGCAGCGATCAGATTCTCACATTCACTGGACTTAAACTGTTGAACATGATCGACCAGTTGTTCAATGCCGTTGTCACTCAGTTCACCCAGCATGGCCAATCCGATCCGAAGCCGATTGCGTTCCTGATCCGATTCCGTCGTCTGCAACGTTGATTTCACAAGGGAACGGGCGTTTTCAACATCCTTTTGCAGATACTCCAAAACGAGAGGAACTTGATCCGGTTCACAGGTCATGAACTGAGAAACCCGAGTTCTGGTTTGTTCGAATCGCCTGTTTGCCGCAAACTGCCAGCCGAGAAAGATCATCATTCCGACCACAACGGCCAGAGCGGCGGCGCGCCTTCCGAAATAGCGATTCGCTTCTCCCATGAAACGTTTTTCAACGGAATTCAGTTGATGTCGCCGCACATGCCAGACGATGGAACAGTATTCAAAGAACCCGGGCAGGAACCGACGATCCCCGCCGGATTGCCAGGCGTTCGCCAATCCCTGCAACCGCAATCGGGCTCGACCGCGCCGCGAACGTCCCCGAATCGACGTCATCCATTCACGTAATGAAGGCACGAGGTAGTCATGGGTCAGTTGATAATACGATTCTGAACGATGGTCGTCGCGGCTGATTCCGAGATCAGGCTCTGTGGGGGTGATCAATCGCAATTCGTTGTCGAGAATTTTCAATACGGTATCGAAATCCGAACTGTCGTGCGGCAGCTTGGCCGCTTGAGCCAGATCCTGTCGCGAACGCAGATTCCCTTTGATTTCGATTCCCGGATCCGGCAACAGCGACTCGAGAACCGCCAGAATCGGCTTACGGAAAAAACGGTATTTCGGATTGCCGGCCCCCGACCCCAACACCTGTTCCAGAAAAGCGATTCCGATGTTTTTTGAGTTGCCGATCCGACTTAACGTATTGACCTCCCATGACTTGTTTTTGAATGTTTCCGCAAACAAGGGGAGACGGACACAATTCACCGAGTCTTTTTCGGAAATCAGGTCAATCGATTGGTTGAGAAACTGTTCCTGACTGGACGACAGCTCACGTTCATTGTCGGGCAGACAGCCGTATGCCTGGCCGAATCGGATCAGTACATCGCGGGCGTGGCGTTTGCTGAACAGGTCCACACAGGCGAGGTTGTGGCGCTCAACCAACTCAATTTCCAGCTCGCGGAAAAACCGCGAAATCGCCATCCAGAAATCATCTCGCACCAGAATCAGTGCCTGGACCGCCGATCCGTCACAATGTCGCAGCGCTTGAATCAGCTGGGCGTGTTCGTCGATTCGATTCGCATGCAGCCACTGTTCGAACTGGTCGAGTACGATCAACAATCGGCGATTCTGCGGCAACAACGATCCGTCCCGGACTTCGGCGATCATTTCCGGCAGCGACAGTTGCTGCGGCAGAGTCGGGATCAAATTCCTCAAACCTTTCAACAGCCGCACCTCGGTATCATCGGCTGTTGCTTCGATTTGAACGACCAGAATTTGATTGGCCAGTGCAGGCAATATTCCGGCGCTGACCAGCGATGATTTGCCACATCCACTCGGACCGTAAATCAAACTGACTGGATAGGATCGACCCGTATTTTCAATCCGGTCCTTCCAGAAGCGGATACCTTCCGGCAGTCCGTTGCGGTCGAAGGGGCCAGGCAACAGCTGCTGAAAAAAATCAGCGTCGCTGCTGTCAAAGGCAACCAAGCCCTTGGGGACGACCGGCAACCGGATCGGCGAGTCTGCCGGTTTGTCTGCGATTGTCGGCTTCGGTTGAATGTTGGATTTAGCCAGACAGGCATCAGACAGATCTTCTGCGAGGTCAAACGCATTGCTGTATCGATCATTGATACGAATTGAGAGACACTTCAGGCAGATACGGTCCAGTTCCGTGCTGATCTGGTTGTTCAACTGCCGCGGGGGACAAGGGCGTCCAAACAGGATTGCCTCGTCGATTTCCTTGATGTTGTCTCCGTCAAACGGGTGCTCACCAACGAGCATCAGATAAAGGATCACGCCGATCGACCAGATGTCGGTCCGTCCATCAAGTCGATGGGCTTCGCCACGGACCTGTTCAGGTGACATGTAGCGGATCGTGCCGGCCATTTCGCCTTCCCGCCCCGGCATCTGCCGTTTCTGCAGAGCCAGTCCAAAATCGGCGATGACGGGATCCCCATTGCGTTTGATCAGAATGTTGGCCGGTTTCAAATCGCGGTGGACGATATGGTGTTGGTGCGCATAACCGATCGCACGTGCCACTTTCTCCACCAGTCGCAAGGTTGCGTCAATGCTGAACGGGTTTTTATCCAGTGCGTTCCGTAGGTCCCCCCCCTCAAAGAATTCCTGGACAATGTAGGGCAGCGATTCATCCACCCCGACATGAAACACGCGCAGTATATTCTCGTGGTCGAGCAATACCACGTTGCGGGCTTCGTTCAGAAACAGGTTAATATCTCCTGCTGATCCAGATTGCAGACGTGGTATCTTGATGACGACCTGCCTCGGCAGATAAATGTCACTGGCCAGATAAACCACTCCGAAACCGCCCCCGCCGATTTTTTTGTCAATGATGTAGTCACCGATCCTGCTGCCAATCAGATCATCTTGTCGATGTTGTTCTGCTCGATCGTCGCGGGTTGTGATCTCAGTCAATTCTCCGGTGCGAAGTCTAAACAGGCTCTCCAAAATGGAGACAACTACTTCCGCATGTTCCGGAAAATCATCAAGATATCGTTTCCGCAGTTCCGCTTCGGACCGCTGGTTGACCTCCATGTCAACCCGGATGATCTCGGCAAGGAAACCTGGAACCAAGTCGTCCAGTGGTTCCGATAGTCCTCGTAAATTCGGACACTGACCCTGCCGCCACTGCGATTCAATCTGATCGCAAAGTTGATCAATTCTGCGTTTACGCTCGACACCGTACGAATCTGATCGACGCGATTTCTTCATTCGCAATCCGCCTTGCGCCAGATATCGCGGGTCAGTCTCATTTTGCGTTCGACCGAAGAAACACTCTTGCCGATCTGTTCGGCAATCTGCGCATTAGTAAATCCGGCAATTCTCGAGTTGACAATCAATCGCAATTCGGGGTCGTCCAGTTTATCGAGGATGGCATTCAGCTGATCGAGAAATTCGACCTGGAACTCGTGATGGAGAGCATGGTCAGGGAACTGGGAAATCCCGCTTACCTGGTCACCGAGGGGACTGTAACGCATGCGAAAAATGCTTTCGCCACCCGTCTGACCTTTTCCCCGCCGCTCGGCGTACTGATATCGAAGGTGATCGATTGTTTTTCGCTCGACAATCGATACGAGCAATCGCCAGACATCGTCTTCGTCCACAATGGATGAATATCGATCTTCTTCAATACACCTGTAGAACGCATTCAAGGCGCTCAACGCAAGATCTTCTTCATCGCGCGTTCGACGATCCCGTCGCGTCAATTTTCGTCCGGCAAGCCGTCTCAATGGTTCGTAGAATTGACGCCACAAACGGGCGATCGCATCCTGGTCACCTGTTTTGACCTGTTTGAGCAGGTCAGCAAAAGAGTCTGAACTGGTCATTGTCACCCGCCAACTCCTCCTTTTTGGACCATTTGAAACTGGAATTGGCCAATTCGCCGGATTTATCTGCAGATTCTGAAAGGACAACAAGCTGATTCTACGATTTAAGTTGAAGAAGCCCGCTAAATCAACATTTCAGCGAATATTGGCTTTTTCGGGAAGGGACCCAAGGAATCGATAGGTATTTTACAGTGAATTCACATTCAAGTTGGATCTGTCGGGGAAACGAGCGGAGCGATCGCTTCGAAACGAACCAGATCGCATTTGAAATCGAGAAACAAGATCAATTACGGCGAATCGACGCAGTCAAATCGGTTCTGGCCGGGCTCCGCATGTCGTCCGAATTGATGGGAGCCACATTTCGAAGGCTTGAAACAGCCAGGCGGTTTCTGCGATCTGACGAACTAGGCGGATGTAATTATGAGTTATGCGTTCTTGAGAAAATGATCAGCCAGTTGAATCATCAAGACGAAAGTTGATTGCGGACATGCACTGGTATCGTATGCGATCGCGATAGTCAGTGTCCGAAATGCACAGGCCCTCCGTTCCAGGATCTGACACCTGGAATCTGCTGGATCCATCGCATCCACTGGTTTATCGGAATACCCCTTGTTGAACCGGACTTGTGAAATACTAAGGTTTCCGAAAGATATCCGAGCCCATTTTTGTTCTTAAAAAAAATGGCCCCTGTTCGTCCCAGACTTCGGTAAAGAACTGAAGGCAACTGGCGGCCACAAAGTAGTGAGATCCGCTTCAGTGAATCCACTGAGAACGTTTGATTGCCTCAAGTCCAGCCATTTCATTGGGAGAAAAAAATGAACAACATGTCATTCAGAGTACTGTTCGCGGTCTGCTCACTAATCCAGCCAGTTGCTGACTGGACAACGGTTTCGGCTGAGACCGCATGCCGGCTCGC
>JBGSXT010000633.1:0-3336 GCA_041751295.1 Mariniblastus sp. | reverse complement strand
TGAGGACGCTGCCATCTTCCTTGAATCGCGGCGCCGTAAAAATAATGTCATACGATTGCCACTCCCCTGGACCGCGTGAGGCGTTCACGGTGGGAGGTTGCTGTTTGTAGATCGAGCCGCACTGGCCGTCGAAATAGGTATTGTTGTTGTACGAGTCGAGAATCTGGACTTCGTAGCGGCCCATCAAATAGACGCCACTGTTGCCCCTTCCCTGGCCTTCACCCTGAACCACTTCCGGCGTCGCAAATTCCAGATGCAGTTGGCAATCGCCAAACGCCTGTTTCGAACGCAGCTCATGCGTGCCCACCTCTGCGTAGCCATCCTTGACCGGCCAGCTGTTACCGTTCTCAAAACTTGAAAGGTCAGTGCCGTCAAACAGCACAATCGCGTCGGATGGAGCCTTGCTCGCCGAGCCAGAATCTACAACCGGCGGTTGCGGCCAGACAATTCCGCTGTTGTACTCGTCGGCGTTGGAATGCGAACATGGCGGAACGTTCACCTCAAATAAAACCAGAACGAAAGTAGCAATGAAAGGGCATCTCATGGTCAAACTCAAAATCCAGGGGGAAATCGACAACAGCGTCTGGCGGTTGCCGGACCGCAACCTGCATCATGACCGGGCGGTCACGAATTTTACAGGGGTTGACGGGAACATTCCTGACACCGTTTGAAGCGGTTAAACCCTTTGCCTCTCGATACAGGAAGTGCAGACCATTCAGTAACACGTAATGTTTGGCGACTTCGCGGTTTTCCTGAATGGATCGTCTGATTTTCGGCGGCAGGGAAAGCGCCCAACAGGGCGGTGGGTCATTCATGGTGAAACTTGAGCATGTCTGCATTGGTCCTGTTGGGCGCTTACACATCGTTAGCCGAAAGCGTTAGGCAATCACAACACCGTGAAAGATACTAATCAAAGACGCCTGACCCCTTTGAAAGTCGCCTGACCACTTTGATTCCGACTATTACTGGTAATAGTCCTACGACCAGGACAATGGTGTAGGTGATCAGTGGGAACAGGTTGTTCGGGGATTTGAGGGCGATGACGATTACGCCAAACAGGTATAAGATAGTGAAGATAGTGCCGGAGAGTATGCCGAACCAGGAGCGTAATCTGCCGCAGGGTTTTTTGGGGGTAATGGACTCCAGTCCCAGGTATCCTGTGAGAATGGCGAAGATGCCGAAGAATGGCAGCACGGCGAAGAGTCCGAGATAACCCGCTGCGATCGACCAGCCATTGCGGCCAAAGGGAGCAGCAATAGCTTGAATGGTGCCAACCTTTGAACTCGCATCGCGACGCGCCGTGGGAGCCGCTAATCCCAAATCCATCGGCGACATTTGACTTAGACATTTCACGCACGCAATTTTACTTGCCATTGCAAGTCCTTGAACGGCCAATTCCGTTTGGCAATTCGGGCAATGAATGGCGGGGTTCAACATGATTCACAACCTTTCGTTCTATTCCGGTACCAATCGTGTACCAACCAGAAAATCCTGAATGCCTTGAGGTGGATTCACGACTGACACGATCACTCCATTGATAAGAAATATCGGCATCAAAAAGCCGACCAATGTCGCCGATATTATCCACAACCAGTCTATGTCGGACCGGGCACCATCCAACTGGGCCTGATTTCCTTCATTGGTTACCGCGATTTTGGGTTGCTTGCCGACGACTGGACTGGGGCTATCCGAGGATTCTGTAATTTCCTTCCCGGAAACCTGGGAGTCAGGAGCAATCTGTCCAATGAGGGTTGCTAAACTGAGAATTGTCAGCATTGGAATCCAACTGATCGCATTCCTTAGTCCGGTTTGAAAGCGACTGGGTTCGTCGCCTTGTCGTCGTCGAACGCGAATGCCCATGAAATGGAATAGCAGCGAACCGCGCGTGAACCAACCTGCCAGGAAGAGAGCGACCAACAATATCAAACAGGAACCAATCGCCACGGACTCGATTGACACATCAAGCCATTCGAGCATCCCGGAAAATGCGGAAAAGGCGAACATCAATAACGTCGCTTCCACACCGATCGACATGCACAAAACGCCAAGACGCCCATCCCAGGTTAGTTCGCCGCTGTTCGAAGTCTTCCATTCCAGTTGATTCCTGGCCCACTCCATCGTTTCGACTGTTGGCGGACGAGAACGCAATTCGCTGACGAACTTGCTGGCACTTACAGGCAGGATTTGATTTGCCGTGCATCGATCCACAGCGTTCATAAAAACGTGAATAGCACGCTGTTCGTCCGTTGAGCCAGGGTCTACGTCGACGTGACTCAACGCGGTCGTCGACAACAGGCAACGGTCGAGCAATTTCGTATTGCCCGATTGATCGACCCAAAAATGATCGATCGAAATCGAGTTGGGAATCGAGTTGTCGGCAATCGATGCCAGCAGTTCGTTAGCCAAATTCAGCAACACGATCCGTCCGCTTTTCCAAACGACGCCTTGGCCGGGTTTCGCCACCAGGCCCAGCGGAGCACCGGCGATGGATTCGTATGCATTCCAATGGATGTTGCCTTGCATACCATCTTGCAACCACCTCAATCGGCCTGGCCTCAGGGGACCATGTTGCGCCGTCAATTGTTCAGTAGGCATTGAGGACACTTCCAGCCAAACGTTACGATTCAATGCGTCGTCGCGTGCCTGCAGTAATTTGGCTCCATCGCTCGAAGCAAGTTCGCCAATCGGAATATAGGATCCGAAATGTTCTTTTGAATCGATGGCCGCAGGAGCAACGACGGGATGATCCTCAAGCCAATTGGATCGACGAGCTTGAACCAGGCGCAAAACCCGAGTTCCGCTGACAAGTTCATGAAGCCCGCGAAATCCGTTGCTCCGTCTCATGAACGCCAGACAAATTGCCAGCGGCCCAAACATGATCAGGATTTCGACGAGGTAGTCGGACAGGGTCACCTCATCAAAGCTGTAGTCGGCAGCACTCATCGATTTGCCGTATTTCAAAAACCTCACCAGGTAATCGATTCCCAGGTTGCCTGGAATAAAAATCGATCGCAGGAAAGTCCGGCCAATATTCGGGCGGTGGCCATTCATGTCGACAACTTGCATCTGCAATATCATTTTGCCGAGTGACTTTCCCCAAGTCGATTCCATGAACGTAAAGTAGAGGATTCCCAGCATCCAATAAACAAACATCAAGATGAACTCCATCCTCGGGATGGAATCCTCCGATACCTCGATTTGCTGTGATTGCTGAGCTTGCAAGCCAATCCATGCACCCGTAAGTCCCATCACGAATAGCCACACGATTATCAATATGATCCAGTCAATCATATAAGCACCGGCGCGGCGAGGGATATCGGCGATCGACATTCCTCC
>JBGSXT010000632.1:0-7134 GCA_041751295.1 Mariniblastus sp. | reverse complement strand
GCTTTGATCTGTTCGGTCAACAGTCGTCGCGACTGCCAACGTTCGCTGACCTGCATGGCAATTTCCAACAACCGGGACTCACGCTCCAGCCGAGTTAGTTTGCCGGCCAGGTCCACCAGTTCTTTGGTCACATCGCTGGATTGGCCGGCAACTTTCGACCAGCGTTGGGAACGGGCCAGCAATTGTCCCATTTCATCCTGCAGCCGGGTTTTCCGTTCCAAAAGTTCTGTCAATCGCGATTCGACTGATGAATCGTCACCCCAGATGCTTTCGCGACGCATTTTCAGATCGCGCATGACATCGACCAGTGAAACCCGATCGACACCGCTGGTCAGTTTGTACAGCATGTCCGAGGCGTCAGTGCTGTTGAGGGCATTGAGTTCCTGGATTTCGCGCAAGCCAATCGCAAACACATTATTGAAAATGGATTCGTCGATCTCGCTCAAGATGTTTCCCAGTCGTATCCGACCGTGAACGTTGCCGTCGGCTGAATCGGTGACTGTCAGATCACCCATGACGTCGTTGAGCCGATTGGGATCGACGTGGCGTTGGATTTCGAAACTGCCCAGCGGACTGAGTACTTCGGCGGTTCCCCCGGCAAGTCCGCCGTAAACCGGCGGTATGTATTTCTCGCGCCGGTCGTTGGAAAATCCGAACATCATCGAGCGAATGAACTGCATCAGCGTCGTTTTGCCGGCCTCATTTTGCCCGTAGAAAACGGTCATGTTGTCGGATAGGGATTCGATCTTCAGGCCTTTCCAGACCCCAAAACCATCAACTTGTAAATCGGTAATTTTCACCGCAGCCACTCCCTGTCGCAGTACGCCCTGTCGCAGTTCGTTTTGATAATGTCACCGCTTCGCGACAGCCCATCTTCGCAATTCGAAATCGAGGTTGTCACAAGGCGCTGGTTTCTGATTCCTCTGTATCGCTGACTATTTGATTCAGCACTCTATTCCGCTACCAACTCGACCGGCTCCCTGTCGGCAGCCAGATAGTCAATGCCCACGAGTGCCGTCTGGCGCAAAATTTCTTCGCGCCGTTCCTGGTTCACGCGGCCAATTCCCGTCAGTTCTTTGTTGTCAACGGCATCGGGCAGGTATTCGTGCAACGAAATGTTCAACGATTCGTCACTCTGGTAACGTCCAATCGCGCGCAAATATTCACCCAGAATCGTGTCTTCTTCGTACCACGACGACGGCAAATTGGTGGGCGCTTCGATTGTGAAATGTGTGCTCCAGATTCCGGAAGTGCCGCGCCCGAATTCATCCCGCAGCCATTCCAGCGTTCGGGCACTGAAGTCCCGATGCCGCAGCGTGGGATTGAATTCGCCAGCAGGTGTCAGATGCCAGTGGACCAAAGCGATGCGACCATCCATTTCCGCCACGACCCTGGTTGCCCGTTCGTTGAGAATCTTGCGCAGTTCCGATTCGCTGACCGCTTCGTGGATCGCCACTTTTTGCGGCAGCCAGCGAACCACATCGGTTTCGACAGTTTGCAGGCGCAGCTTGCCGCCCGTATCAACACGGCACAAGTAGCATCCGTAGGCTCCCGATTCTTTGGGCCGGCGACCTTGCGTAGTACCGGGCCAGGCAACCAGCGAATCAGGTTTTTCCTGTTTGGCCGGTTTGTGTCGTCCGCCCATCGCCCAATAGCGAATCTGATCGAACGGCATCGTTACCGGATCGAATTCGCCGTAGACAACTCCGATCGGAAAGACATCGTCGGCTGCCGACAGGAAATCGGCTGCCGATTTGCGATTGGCGTCGTAACCCAGACCGTAAATATTGGCAATGTCGATGCCGTCCCGCCGATGCGTAATATCTTCCAGCACACTCGTAGAAAAGGTCCGAACATTAGCAGGCAAATCGATATGGGTTGGCCAGCGATCGATCGGATCGACTTCTCCACTGCACCAATAGACTTCGATCCCTTTTTCGCCGAGCCGTTCAAATTGACCCAGCAAAAACGAGGCGGCTCGTGGCCCACCCGTGGATAAATCAAACAGGTCGCCGGACAGCAATACGAAATCAACTCGTTCGGCCAGCGCGACATCAAAAACTTTTCGGGCTGCTTCATACGGTGCATTAGCCAAAATCGTTTTCAGATGTTTTGGCAATTCGACGATCCCTCGAATCGCTTGATCGAGATGAAAATCGGAAGCGTGAACGAACTTGAAAGCCTCTCCCATCAGGAGCCCTCCTTGCGCCTCTGAAAATTGAACTGGCCTGGCAACCGCATAATGCAGGCAGTATTCGCGTTGACTTGTGTGACCGCCCGGAGAGTCTATCCCATCCCGTAAACCTGTCCTATATCAATCGATAGCGGTGCAGGATAGTCTGAATGGAAAGTCGGTCGTCGAGCAGTTATCGTTGCGCCGTCCCATCGTCATCCGTAAACGTGGCAGGAAATTTTGTCAGGCAGTTTACCCTTGCGACCGCTAGCATTTTCAATGTTCGAACATGACGCCATCCCCCTTCATTTTTGTAATTTGCCAAAACGGCGCCGAAACGGTTTGCCGGACTGAAGTATTGGCCAATCATGAAGGGCTGAAAGTCGCTTTTGCACGGCCTGGATTTCTGACCTTTAAATGCGATCCGGAAGTGCTGCCGGAAAAGTTTCATTTGAAATCGACATTCGCCAGAACCTGCGGCTGGTCAGTCGGCAACACGACCGCTGCAGATATCAACGACCAAATCCAGGCGTTGTTGGAACTGGATGTGATTCAGCATGCCAATCATCTTCACATCTGGCAGCGGGACCGGACGCAGCCTGGAACCAAAGGATTCGAACCGGGTCCAACCGTTCTGGCTCAACTGGCGGGCGAACAGGTCGCTGCCGCAATCTCGTCTGCGACCGGAAAAAAAATTCCCTTGAATCGAAATGCGAAAGCGGACGAATTGGTTTTCGATATCGTGATGGTTGAGCCCGACAATTGGTGGCTCGGATATCATTATTCAATTGCCAGATCACAAAGCTGGCCCGGCGGTGTGCCGCGAATGGATGTAGATCAGGAGGTTGTCAGTCGGGCGTATTTCAAGTTGCAGGAGGCCTTGTTGTGGTCTGGAATTCGCATCCAAACAGGTGACGTTTGCACTGAAATCGGCAGCAGTCCTGGCGGTGCCTGCCAGTTGCTGTTGGAGAAAGGAGCAACTGTAATTGCCGTCGATCCGGCGGAAATGGATCCCGAAATTGCCGGCCATGAAAACCTGACCCATCTTCGCTGTCGAGGACGCGAGGTTCGTCGGAAAGACCTCAAAGACGTTCGCTGGTTGATCAGCGACATCAACGTCACGCCCAACTATACTCTCGACACCATTGTCGACATCGTTTCCAACCAGCACACCCGCTCGATCCGGGGCCTGATCCTGACATTAAAAATTACCGACTGGAAGCTCGCGACCGATATTCCCGTGTGGAAACAGAGGATCCGTGATCTCGGTTTCCAGATCGTGAAAACCCGTCAACTCGCCTTCAATCGAAACGAAATCTGTCTGGTCGCCGTTCGCGACCGGTTTGCGTTAAGATCAAGCAGACTGACCAAATACATTAATCACCGAGGCTCTAATGAAACTCCCAAAAAACGTGCTGGGAACTGAATTGAAACCATGCTGTACCGATCCGATGACCGGATTCTATCGGGACGGTTACTGTCGAACTGGTCAAACAGATTATGGAGTCCATATTGTCTGTATCGAAGCCACCGAGGAATTTCTGGATTTCACCGTCAAGGCCGGCAATGATCTGGTGACTCCCGTTCCCGAGTATCAATTCCCCGGGCTGGTCGTCGGTGACCGTTGGTGTCTGTGCGTATCGCGCTGGCAGGAAGCCTTACAGGCCGGTTGCGCACCGCCTGTGATTCTCGAATCGACCCATATGTCCGCAATCGAATTCGTTTCACTCGAAGACTTGAAGGCCTATGCCGTATCCTGACCGAAAATGGACCGGGCAAAAGGACCGGACAAAAGTGAGGTAGTGCCGTTTGAGGGGGCCACGCGGGGCCTAAAATGGCACCACCTAATTCAATCGTCGTCCCGGAATACGAGTAACAGCCTTTCACAGATGGCGCGGATGAGGTTGCCGCCGAACAGTACGATCGGAATCGTCAGCAGTCCAAACAGACTGATCACCGTCAAGGCGAATTTGCTGCGCGCCATGACATCGCCGAAAATAACGAGCAGGGCAATGGCCAGCAACGGCACAGAAACGGCCAAAAGCTGATACAGCGAGACCTTGCGAATCAGCGATTGCAATCCGGTAACCGTTGCACCGGTAACTTCCTTCGCCAGCGACTTTTGAACCAGGACTGGAAACCAGATTCGCAGGGTCAGATATGTCATTGCAAAAAAGGTCAGGGTGGTGATCGCGATTCCCGCCAGAGTGTGTGACGCAATAAAGTCCACCCAATCGTTTAGATGTAATACCACGCCAGCCAGCGTTAATACAACCGGATATGCTATGCCGGCGACCAGCCACTCAGCACCGCAAATCGTCGCTTGAATATGCCCGGCGGCAAGGCAGCGGCGGACGGCCAATTTCAATTCCGCCACCTCCAACCGGTCTCCACAGCGGATCAGCCGGAAGGCTCTGGCAACTGGGTGGGTCAGCCAGGCAAACAAGGCGATTGCCAGCGGAAACGCGATCCCGTTGACACCCGACTGAACGATCCAAAATCTGTCGTGGGCCGTTTCCGGAACAGCATCGAACAGATTGAAGTTGAACACGAACAGGGCGGCCAGTCCGTTGAACAGCAGCGCCACAACAATGCAGACCAGATAGAAATGTGGACGAAAAACATTCGTCCAGTTCTTTCTTGCCGGGTACAACAGCTGTTCGGCTTGGCGATCCAAACCGATCCGCAACTGGGTGGCCAGTTCGTGCGCGGAAGCGTAACGATCATCCCTGTTCGGCGCGACGCACTTGGCCAGCGCCGTTTGCAATAACGGCGAATGCCCAACCAACATTGCGGCCACCCGCTGGCCCGCGTGTTCCCGCTCGAACACCATCGCCTCGAGCCCTTCACCGCTTCGGGATTTTGAGAAATTGGAGAACGGCAGATTTCCCTTGAGTAATTGAATCAGCATCACGCCGAGCGAGTAGATATCGCAACGCGCATCGAGTTGTTCAGCGTTGTATTGATCGGCAGAATTGAAGGCTCGGATCTGTTCCGGCGACATATACGCGAGGCTGCCGCCGAAACTCCCTTTCCCCACGACGGTCTGGCTGGAGCTGATATTGAAGTCGGCCAGCTTCATGCCGCAATCCGCCCCGATCAATACGTTGGCCGGTTTGATGTCCCGATGCAGCACTCCCTTTCGATGCGCGTATTCCAGCGCCTGGGCCAGATGATATCCGATGCGACAAATGGTTTGATCCCAGTTCGATTCGATAAAACTGCGGCGACTCGATGCTTCGTAGTTTGGCGACGAACCCCGCTGCGTCACTGCCTGATCGATGCATTGAACCAGCACCTTGCCATCAAGAACCGGCAATGTGCCCTGATTGAAAATCTTCTGGGCCGCGTCCAGCAGCGTACCCCCTTCCAGATATTGCATATACAGCAATTGCAGATTGTAGTCACGGGCTTTCCGTTGATCGAAGACTCGAACAATATAGGGGTGATCGAGCTGCGCCAACGTTTGCGCTTCCATGCCGTGATCCGTGGAAACCTTGAGGGCCACCAGTCGTTGCATCGAAATCTGTCGCGCCAGGAAAACGGTGGCGAACGAACCACGCCCCAATTGCGCCAACAGCTCGAAATCGTCAATCGTTTCGCCCGGATTCATTACCTGCCGCGTACGCAGGCTCGGATGGTCAACAATGATTTCCGTTCCGACAGCTGTCGATTCGTGCATCACTTCCGTAATCGACTGTTCGTTTTCGACTCCCACCAGCTCCGGGAACTGTTCGACATAGTCACTCAGTTTCACCGATTCGCCTTGCAGGCGGCGAAACTCAACTTCGACGCCGATCAATCGGGCCAGATCCTTAACCGACAGTTTCGCATCCAGTGAGGACACAAATTCTGCCAGCGAACCCGTTTCTCGATTTCGCAAAGCCTCCGCAAACTTCATTTGCAGGGCAGCAATTCCGTTGGAGTTCATGTTTTCGCTTTGACCCGTCATCCCTGTATTCTACCGGATCGTATTTTCATACAACGGAAGTAATCGGTAGCGGACTTCCAGCGAAAGCAGATTCATCGTGGTGACATAAATGCGGCCACCCTGCGGGCCCCAGCGATCGGGAACGGGTTCGTACGGGTGCCAGCTGCCCGCCAGATCGCCCTGTTTTTCCTGGCTGCCCAACAATAACGGGTGCAGGGCCTGATTCCATTGTTCCCAATACTCGCCACCGGCATGTTTCATGACCTGGGTCGCATAGTACCAGTAATACGTATCGCGCACACGGGAGTTCCGGTCACTGGGCAATTGCTGCAACAGTTTTTCGGCCCCCTGGAGGAACTGCGGATCGCCAGGTCCCCAACCGGAATAGACACGCATCAGCAACCCGACCGAAGTCATGCTGATGGATGCCTTCCTGCCATGCATTCGAGACGTTCCAACGGAATCCACGGCGTACGGATTGTAGCGAAACTCCGACGGCGAATCGGGTGCCTGGGCCAAGCGTAACCAGTCCTTAATCCGATCCAACGTCGATGGTTTGATGTCCAGTCCCGCCAGTCGACCACTCTGTAAGGCCATCATCATCCAGCCGGTTACCGAGGTATCGGAGGATCTATCCTGCGGTTCTGAAAAATATCGCCAACCTCCCCGCTTTTCGTCCTGCGTATTGGCGATGTAATCGAGAGCCCGTTGCGTCACGTCGCGAATCGCAGCATCTTGGGTCATTCCGTAGGCTTCGGTCAACGCCAGTGCGGCAATTGCATGCGAGTACAACCGGCTCGAATCGTTGGATGCTTTGTCGGCTTCGACGTACAGCCCGCCGCTCTCGGCCTGGTTGTCAATCAGCCAATCGATGGCCGCCTTAATTTGTCTGGCGTATTTATATTCGCGATGGTTGTAGCCCGCACCCTGAAACGCCAACAGCGCCAACCCCGTCGCCGCAGTGTCACTATTGAGTTGACTTTGGAACAGTGGATTCTGGTTATCAAATTGCCCCAATGTCCAGCTGCCG
>JBGSXT010000631.1:0-5699 GCA_041751295.1 Mariniblastus sp. | reverse complement strand
TCCAATTGCAGAACTTGGAGTAAATTTGAAATTCCTGGTATTCTGGCCGGCCTGATTAATATTGATTTTTAGGTCGCTATGAGGCAAAACCGACTCGACTCGCTCGGCCCATTCGATCATCAGCACACATCCGGAATCGATCCAATCGTCCAAGCCCAATTGGTCGACTTCGTCGAGCGTCTTGATTCGATAGGCATCGACATGAACCAGAGTCAATCGTCCCTCGTGGGGTGTCATCAGTGTAAACGTCGGACTTTGCACCGTTTCCGGATCGATCTGCAATCCAGCGGCAACGGCTTGCACGAACAGTGTCTTTCCAGCGCCCAGCGTGCCATTGAGAAAAATGACCAGTGGTTCGGAAATCAATTCGCCAAACCGTTTTCCAAATTCGCGAGTCGCGGTTTCCGATTCAAAATAATATTCCAGCGTTGTCAATGGACATAGCCTCGAATCTCGAGCAAGCGTGGCGGGCTGTTCTGCATCGCACAAATTTCAAATTGGTCACCGTCCGTTAATTGACCAATGTGTGAAAGTTGTGAACCGATCCGGTCATCGCCCAGTATTCCGGTAGCAACGTCGGGCGGAGCACATATGATCAATTCGAAGTCCTCGCCATCGAATAATGCATGCTCCAGAGGAGTGCGTTCACCGGATTTTGCCATCTCCAATGCGGCCTGTGAAACCGGAATTCGATCCTCCATTATCCGAAATCCGCAATGCGATTTAATCGCAATCGCCGACAAATCGATGGCCAGCGAATCAGTAATATCAGTCGCCGCGTGAATGAAATAGTTCTGGATCAGGTGTCGAGCCAGCTCCAATCGTGGCTCAAACGCGATGTGTTGATCAGTGATGCTGCCACCCAACGAACCGGAAACCAGTATCCAGTCGCCCGGTTGACCACCGAACATTTTCCAAAACCCGGTTTTTGGTTGCTCGACTGCGGTGCCGATGACCGTCGCCCCGACAACAAGCTTGCCATCCCAACGATTGGTATCTCCCCCCACGATCGGAGTTTCGAATCGGTCGGCCATCCGTTTCATCCCGCCGAACAGCTGTTGCAAATCTTCCAATCTGAAATCGCGGGGGCAGATGAAATTAACCGTTACCGCCAGCGGCCAGGCCCCCATGGCTGCAACGTCACTGAAATTGACCCCGATTGCTTTCCATCCGATTTGCTCCAGATTGTGTATCGAAGAATCAAAATGAACACCATCGGCAATCGAATCGGTAGTGACCACCAGCTGATTCTGTCCAATATTTAAAACAGCAGCATCATCACCAATCCCGAAAACGACGCGCCGGTCGTTCGTCGGATACTGCTCAGTCAGCCAGGCAATGAATTCTTTTTCCACTACGGTTCAGCCGTGTCGTTGTTTAACCGGTTCGAAAGCACCACTTCGCTGCCAGTATAAGCGCGATGCGCAGGTTGGGAAGTTACTCAGCAGCCTGTAGATGAATCAAGGGTTCCGCGAACAGCCCCTACCGATAAAACTGGCGAAGCTCTTCGTACAGAGTTTTTTCCCGGATCGCGGGGGGCAGATCGTAATTGCGGTTGCCGTCGATGACTTGGAAGAGTTCCCTGTTGGGGCGGACGTACAGACGCATCATTTCTTCCCGATTGAACGGACGAGCGCCGACACGACCGAAGACGCTGATCTGATTGCCCGATTCGTCAACCGCCCGATCACGGTCGACTCCTTCGGAAATGGCGAGCGCTTCGCCGTCATGGGGTATTTTATAGGTGGCGATCAAACTGGGTTCCGGGCGAGGGCTGAACCCGCTGTAGCCTTTTGTCTCCGGAGAGGTCAATTGCACGATGTGCATCCCATTCTTGCCGTCGGCGAGGTAGGCGAATTGGCTGACGTAGGCGATCCCCAGTTTGACATCGTGCAAATCATTGATCTGGCCATCCGCAGTAAAAACCTGATCGACAAACGGCTGTTCGGGGTTCTCAACATCCAGGATGACCAGTCCCTCGCTTCCGGCGGCGACGTATGCATACGTCCGGGCGACATAGATTTTCTTGGCCTCACGCAAGGGTACAGCAGTGACCGGCTGCGGTCGGGCGAGATCGGTGACGTTGAGAATCTTTACTCCTTCTTCATCGCACACAAATGCATACCGGAACTGGACTTGAACCTGTTTGGGATGCTTAACGAATGATTCGTCAACGATATGAGTGATTTCCGGTTTGCTTGGATCTTCGATCGAAACGACCACCAGTCCTTTTTCGCAACAGACATACGCATAATTGCCGACGATCGTTACGGATTCCGCGCCACACAGTATGCCGTCCGGGTTGAATACCAGATCTTTTTTCACGAAATTATTCAGCGGATTGCCGTCAAGCAGTGTCGCCACGTTGATCAGGATCAATCCCTCCTCTAAATCTGTCGCGTAGATATAGGCGTAAATCATGCTGATCTCCGGTTCGTGATTCGCGGGACGGTGCGTCCGCGTCGGATCGGGAGCAATTGTGGTGGGCGCGACAACGTCGGTTGCATGTTTGGTTCTCACGAACAATTGCTGGCCGACTGGCGAAAACGGGGCGGTAACGATCCGTTCGGAGAAAGCTTTGTTATCGATGTTGGCAACATCGTAAATCCGGATGCCGGCTTCGCCACAGGCTGCGTACAGAAACTCCCCTCTCAGTTGAGCAGTCAGGACTTCATGTTTGCGACGCGGATGTCGCAATTTTTCGCCGATGTCGACTCCCGGGTGTTCATGGGCTTCTTCAATTTCCCGATCGTGTTCGACAAATTCTTCGTAATGTTTGGGGAAAGCCAATTCGTGCAGATAGCTTCCGACCACAGCCTGCGGTTCCTGTTGTTCGGTAACGATGACGCCGAACAGGCCTTCTTCCCCGGCAGCCACCCAACAGTAACGGCCAATTAGGTTCAAATAATTGGTGCCGTGCATCTGCAATTGCGCCAGCAACGCGTTGTTGTCGTTGTTGGCGGATACATGACAATCCGAACAGTTTTTCGTGTCTTCCTTTCCGCGCACTGTATGAGGAACGTTGGTGCTGAACGCGATTCCACTCAATCCCTCTGCAGAAATCGTCTGTTGTTGCACATAGATCGATTCGCGATTCTGATTGTAGGAACCAACATGAATCGCACAGGAAGAACGGGCGGGACCGATCCGGTTTCCGGTAACATTCCCGTCGCGGGCCAGCATGTAAACCTCGTCCCGCAGCGTTTGAAAGTTGTACGAAACCGCGTTGCGAGTCACATCCCCTTCGAAGTGCAGACTGGGCGTCTTTCGATTGGCCTTCTGTGACAAGTGGCAACCGTAGCAGCTCTGATTCCAGGACGAGTGGCAGGCGATGCAATTGAGTGCTTCTGACGAATGGGCACACTTTTCTGATCCAGTTGGCTTTCCGCCCCAGACATAATCCCGTCCGTTGGGTGCAAAGCGAATCGTTTTGGCCAAATGGGCCTTGGCGTTGTAGTCCGGTTTCGCTGGGTCGATCGTATCCGCAACCTGGGTAACTTCCCAGCTAAGATCCTTTTCCACCATCGAATTTTGGACCAGCCGTTCGCCTCGCAATTCGAACCGCCTTTTTCCGGAAGGCGTTCGCAGCGCCAGCAAATCCATTCCAGGCCCTTTGGCCGCTGGACCAGTCGTCCGCATTTTCATCTTCTTACCGTCGTCCAGCACGGCGCGATTTTCAATATCGCCATGGCAATCGCGGCAGGTAATTTCGATCGCGGCGCGGACTTCACCATAAAGTTTCGTATCACCATGCACGTCCTGAACGAAGTGGCAATCGACGCAGTGCATTCCTTTTTCCAGATGAATGTCGAGCATATGAACCGGAACTTCATCGCGCAGCGAGTCAAGTTCGGCTTCCATTTTCAGCACGCGGTCGGCAAACGCTTTGTCCTCGCTGCCCCAGTCTCGGTTCTGATAGAGCTGTTGCACATATTGGGGAATCAATATCGCCTTTTGCATATCTTCGGCCTCGACTTCCTCCAGCCGATCACCCTTGAAATTCAGCAAGTTTCCCTTTCGATCTTTTTTGAAGACGGCCTTGAATACCCAACCATGTCCACAGAAATCGGCGAACTGAGTATGTTCCAGTTGCGGGTTCAAAGCGGCAACATTGTTCAGGAATTCCGGATCGGACCAGAGTCCTCGTGCTGCTGCTTCGTTTGGGTCGGCGAAAGTGGATTGCGTGTATTCTTCGGCGGTAATCTTTCGCTCTTCCTTCGGGTACATGAATTCCCCGTCGGTTTCCAAGTCCCACCACATGTAGCCGAGGTAACTGTTGACCACGTTCGTGCCAGGGTGAATATGGCAGACAATGCATTGACTGCTGGGGATGGCGCGGGTGAACCGATGTTGGATCGGATGTCCAGTCTCGTTCGCGGGAATCATCGGATCAACCGATTGCACCCAGGCATCCGTCTGAGTCGCGGCTTGTCCCAAATGACCGTACTTGGCAAAGGGACCAGAGTTCACGGGCGATCGATCGTTGGCATAAACAACGTGGCAGGCTGTACATCCGCTCGACCGATAATCACCCGGATGATCGTTGGTTCCGAGGAAATTGAGTGTCGGATCGAACAGCCGCGTTTTTTCCAATCCGAGAAATGTTGGATCGGTTCGGTTCAACGTTCCCAGCCCGCGGTTGCTGAGTCGACCGCGGGGGCGACCTGGTTCCTCCCTGTTTTCAGGAATCCCTGTTTCAAACCGGAACCGTCCGCCCCGTTCAAAAACGCGCAATACATTGGCCGGTTGAGATACTTGAAACTTGGGCAATGGATCGAGAAACGGCAGGACACCCTTCTGTTCCATTTCCTCAGCGGTCGGTGGAGGAATCGTTTGCAGTCGCTGTGGGGCACCGTCCATGCTGTAACTTTCGCCGTAGCGGGGCCATTTGTCCGGCACCGCGCCGTTGTTGTACAGGGCGGCTCCCCACAACATGCAACCGTGTGTCATCATGCTCTTTTTGACTTGCAATGTTTCCGTGCCATGGCATTGGCCGCAGCTGATATGGGCGACTCGCAAGTCGCCCGGGTTGACAAAGCGAATGAATTCCGGACTCTCGTAATTCAGCAGTGCATACGATCGAACAGGATTGCCGGATCCGCCCCAGGCATTGGGAAACAGCGCCGGTACATGGGCTCCATCGGCAGTCACCGCATTGGCATCACCACCGTGACAGTCTGTACAGCCAAGGTGGACTGAATCGCTCATGTGTGGGTCTTTGATGGTTTGATGACAGGCAATACAACCGTGACTCTTGGACGTTGCCTGAGCAGGCGTCTGTTTGGTAATGTCTCCAAACCCGGCGGGCATCGGATACGGATCGCTGGCGAGTTCAGCGTCGGACGTGGATGTTTCCTGCGGATTGGGATGTTCAGCAGCCGGAACCGGCAAATCGTTGATGACGATCGCCGACGCACCGATGGCAAAAGCCAACAAAGCGAAAAGTTGCCTGGAGATTCTGGCGATACCAAAAAACAATCCGTTGTTCATACTTCGTGCCGTTGGGGTCCGACGCAGTTTTCGGCGGTAAAAAACCTGATTTTGCGAATCCACCCGGTCGCCGAAAAGTGGGTCTGACCTCTCTGAAGTGAGCCGCCAGCAAGCCACTGCGATCGCTTACTAAAATTCTAACGCTTTTTAGTAGGCCAAGACAACCTCGACAAATGCCGACGTCAATTGTGGCACTTGGTTGCCAAGTT
>JBGSXT010000630.1:0-2156 GCA_041751295.1 Mariniblastus sp. | reverse complement strand
TCCCTCGGGAATAATCGGCAGGATGCGAAGAACCTTGGCTTTGAATATCTGACCCGGATAAGCCTTGAACGCCAGTTCTGCCTCCAGCCCCGGTTCAAATCCCTTGATAACGTTTTGGCGGAAGGACGCAATCAGTATTGGTTTTTCACTGGGCACAAAAACCATTGACGGGCTCAGTGGGAACGGCACCGCCATTTGGCCAGGTCGCAGAAAGACCTGGGTTACGAATCCGTCGCTCGGAGCGCGAACCACAGTTTGTTCCAGTTCCCAGCGTTTATTCTCCAATTCGGCCATGATCTGGCGAACTTCAGGATTCACTCCCTCATCTTCCGCTTCCAAAGCCAATCGAGCCTCGCGCTCCTGGGCTTCTGCCACGCTGAGTGCTTCTCGGGCAGCCTGCATTCGATTGCTGCCGGATTTGAGTTTCTCTTGCGCTCCAAGTTCCGCAGCAACCGCCTGACCCAACTCCGCTTTCAAGGACTCGACTCGAGCAGTCGTTTGATCGAATTCCTTTTGCGAGATGGCCTGCGATTTAATAAGTTCGGTTTCTCGGGCCAGTTGTGACTGGGCAAGATCCAGCTGGCTCGTAGTCTGGGCGATTTGTTGGGTCGCCTGCTCGAGCGCTACGCGGGCCTGGCGATCATCTTCAGATTCGGAAACCAACAGATTCGACTGTTGCAATCGCGTTTGAGCTTGGGCAGCCGCCAATCGCGCTTCCAATTGGGCAACGTCCACGTTGACCGACGCGAGTTGAGCTTCCAGCCTGTCAACTTCGAATTGGTAGGGGCGAGGATCGATTCGAAATAGAACGTCGTCGACCGTCAGCGGCGTGTTGGCGACGACCGGAACTTCGGTTACCGTACCGCGCACCTGGGGAACAATCTGAACCGCCGCCATGTACAGACGACAGTCGTGGCTTACCGGATGGCAGATTGACAAGGCCATAAAGATGCCCGCCAACAGCATGATTCCGATCAGGATCGAGGTACAGACCGTGTACGTCGTGACAGGTATCAGGCGAAATTTGGCGAACAGCAGCCAGCACAGGACACCGTACGTGCCGATAATTAATTCGATCATCAGTGGCCTTTCGGCGAGAAATTACTTGTTCGGTTTCTCAAGTTGGCGCAAACGCACTTCCAATCCCTGTAGTCGCTCTTTCAAATCATCAGCCTTTTCCTCGTTAGTGAGGCCGCCGCTTGGATTGACTTTTGCAACAGCCCAAATGTAAATAATCGGCCAGATCGCGTGAAACGTAAACAGACTCAACCAACCCGCGACGTGGATCGCCTCTTTTTGCGGATGATTCCGCTTCTTGGCAATCGAGTAGGGCAGGTCGTGAATATAGATGAAGGTATAAAAGACCAGGATCAGCCCGGCCAACAAAATCACCAACGACAAATAATTCAGGAACATGGTACGCCTGCTTTCAGAACCAGAACCAAACGTCCGCAGATTTGGGACTAAGGGCCTATCCCAAAACCGAGTGTCACAGGCACAACACCCAAGCGAGTGAACGCCTTGCTTCCGCGACAGGTTGGAATTGGAATGGGCTCTAGACATATCCAATAGTTTGATTTGATCGGTAATTCTCGCCGCCCGGAATCCGTCCGTCAACGGCGGCAAATATGAACTGTCGGAAAAACAGCAGGCCGTGCATTGCGGCGGACTCGGTATCATCATGCAGCTGATCAAGCAACTCGGTCTGCGCCTATACATCAATCAGCACGCTGTCGTGCTGAAGCTGAGTTGCGTGTGAACATGCGGATTGCTGGATATGAGGAAATGCTTGGACCGATTTGCCTGTAAACCTGGGCCGATTCGCCTGTCACTTCACCACATATGGAAGAACGTCCAAACGAAAAAAGCCCTGGACCGGATGGCACAGAGCTTTGCGACGGGGCGTTGTTCGGCGATTGGATACGACAACCCGGAACCGACTCCGCGTTCGAGATCGTTTTACTACTTCGTGATCGAAGAACTGTACTGGATGCTCCAGCTGCCGATCTGGCCGCGGGTTCCGATCCAGCGGAAACGATACCAGACGGTTTTGCCACCATCAACCAAGTCGAAATTGACGACGTGACTCATCCGTGTCGCCACACCCATCGATTGGGAGACACTCATGCTGGTCGGTTCCGTATCGCCAACGAAGG
>JBGSXT010000629.1:0-12473 GCA_041751295.1 Mariniblastus sp. | reverse complement strand
TCGAGAACCGTCCAATAGCCGGGTTGATCGGCAAGGTTCACCGATTCGCCCGGATCATTTTCCATGTCATACAATTCAAATTCCGGTCGCTGAAGAATTTGCTGAACTGTTCGTTTTCCGTAGGGGGCTTTCGGACCTTTTCTGTACTGCGCCTGCCAACTGGAAGCGGTCCGCAGATCATTGGCCATTGGAAAATCCAGTTTCCAGGCGATGTTCCAGATCAGTTTGTATTTTCTGTCGCGGACTGCCCGCATTGGGTAATACATCGTAATCTCATGGAAAGTATGGGATGCGAACAGCTGTTCGTGATGTTCAGCCGTTTCGTTGCCCAAAATACCCAGCCATGACTTGCCCTGAAAACTGCGAAACTGATTGCCCCCGGCCCGGTTTTCTTCGATGTCCTCATTGCGTTGCTGCCAGTATTCATTTGGATTGATCCAGTCTTGCGGACCGTTGCGTGAGTCATCCATCCCGCCGGCGAAATCCAGTAGGCTGGGCGTGATATCGACATGACTGATCATCGCATTCGATACAACCCCCCGTTTTTCAGCGTACGGATTGCGAACGACAAACGGCACTCTCAGTCCGGCATCGTAAACGGTTGTTTTGGCACCGGCGAATGGGAAGCCGTGATCGGACGTATATAGGATCAACGTACTGTCGTACAAACCTGCCTCTTTCAGAATCTGCACCAAACGGCCCAGTCCCTGATCAATTCGTGAACACGATTGGTAGTATTGGGCCAGCTCCTCGCGGGTCTCGGTTGTGTCTGGCAAAAAGTTCGGGACAGGAACGTCTTCGGGTTCGTAGAAGACTTCCGTGACTCCCCGATGCTGACCGCGATTTGGCATATTACCGAACAGATCCGGCTTGAGTTCTGACTCACTGCGCCGATTGACCGCTCCGCTGCGATGTGGATCGGCAGTCGCAAAATACAGCAAGAACGGACGTTCAGCGTCCTGCTCTTGAATGAAATCGCGGCATGCATCAGCCATCTGCACTGGATTGCGATGGTTGGCTTTCAGTTCTGTATCAAAGTGATAAACCTTTTCCGGGGCAACATGGAACTTGCCAATCCGGGCCGTCCGGTAGCCCTGGCGTGCAAGAACCTGCGGCAGCGCGAGTGCTACAACATCGTGATAGGACGCGAACTTGTGAAAGTGATCCTGGTGTCCATATTGTCCATTTTTGTGACTATGAACCCCAGACAGGATCACACTGCGACTGGCACTGCAACTGGCTGTCGTGGCAAACGCATTGTTAAAACGGGTTCCGTCCGCTGCCAAGGCGTCGACATGGGGTGTTACCGCAACCGGATCACCGTAACAGCCCAACGTCGGACCTTGATCGTCAGTAACGAACAGTATGATATTCCGGGCAGGTTTTAGCGGGGCTTCATCAGCGATGACAGCGCCATCAACCCCGCCCGACAGGATCGACATCAAGATCAGAAAATTCTTCATTCTGTTTTCTGCGAAAAGCAATCGTCATGAATGGCTGGAAATAACTGCACTGGCACGACTGCGCATTGGAAACAATCCTGTTCCCTTTGCCTGCTTCATTCTACAAGGCCAGAATTCCAGTCGCAGGTGATTTTCTACTGAAATCAAGTCGAATCTGAATTAGCATTTCGAATGTGCTGGTTCGACGGACTGGAAATCGACTGGCCCGATGCTTAGCTCCATACCAGCGGCAATGCTTGTACGAATCGGTTCCAGGCTCTACCATTGATGGAACTGTTTCGATTCAAATGAAAGCTCGAGTGAACCTCTCGGTTTCCTCAGCCGCACCCTATCCGGACCATTTCAATGCCAATTCTGACTGTTCAAGACTTCCGAACTGTTGAAATTCCTGTTGGTAAACGCCTGGTCAAAGCGCTTGTGGACGATGCAGGTACAGACCAATTGCATGCCTGTGGTGGAAACGCGAGGTGTACAACCTGTCGCGTGAAGTTTATTTCCGGCGAACCGGACCGGATCACGTCGGCTGAAAGGGAATTGCGGCAGGTTCGCGGAATCGATGAACTGGGTGTTCGCTTGAGCTGCCAGATCCTCTGCGAAAACGACATGACAATCGAACTGATCAGCCGTCTGGCGGGGAGCGGGCGCAAGGATCAAGGGAGTCCGGTGGACGACGCGATTCACCCGCAACCTGTCGAATGGGTTTGATGAAGCGAGACGCAGACGAAAATGCATGTGTAGAACGAACTGCCAGTTCGTCCCACTCTGCACCCAGACGAACGGTCAACTCGCTCTGCAAGTGAACGGAAACGTGCCGTTCGCACAAAATATCAACATTGTCACTGGCGCGTGGCGGTACGTAGGAAGTAAAAATGATTTCCGGATTCGCAGCAGGTGACGGTACTCAAATACAACAGGTTTGACTTCAAGTCGCTCGATTATCGGCGCGATCCATGGCAAGTATTTGCCGGATTTCGGGAGCAAGGCCCGGTGATTCGGATGAAGATTCCGTTGCTGGGAAGCAGTTGGGCCGCGACGACATACGAGGCGGTAAGTCGTGTTCTCAAAGATGATGAACATTTTGTCCGCGATCCAAAACATGCAGGTCGAAGGACGTTCGGGAGTATCCAGTGGATTCTGCCCCGTTCCTTCATGTTGCTGGCCAGAAACATGATCGCCAAAGACGGTCAGGAGCATCGGCGATTGCGCCAGCTAGTGGATGATGCGTTCGCGCGGCGCAACATCGACGGGATGTCGGATCGAATTGGAGTGCTGGCCGAATCCCAGTTCGAATTCGCCGCAGGCATTGCGAAGCGCGATGGCCAGGTCGATCTGATCGAGCATTTCGCCCGACCGTTTCCGCTGACGGTGATCTGCGAACTGCTGGGCATGCCGCTACAGGACCGAGCAAGGTTTCGAAGATGGTTTGAACCGATGTCGAACATTTCCGGACTGCCAGGCATCTTCAAAATGTCAGGTGGCATCAAACAGATGAGTCGTTATTTGCGGGAACAATTCGAGCTGGTCCGTAAACAGCCTCGCGAGGGCTTGATGGGCGAACTGGTTGCTGCCCATCGCGATGGCCATGCTTTATCGGACGATGAACTGCTGGCGATGGTATTTTTGCTGTTTATTGCCGGTCACGAAACCACGGTCCATTTGATCAGCAATTGCGTCTTGACTTTCATGCAACAGCCGGCAGCGTTGAAGGCCTTGATGGTTGATTGGTCGAAGTGCGATTCGGCGATCGAAGAAGTGTTGCGCTACAGTTCTCCGATCCAGATCGCCAAGCCACGATTTGTTGCGACCGACATGGAATTTTTTGGCCAGCAACTGAAGCGGGGCGAGTTGATCACACCGCTGATCGCAGCAGCCAATTACGATCCTGCCAAGTTCGCTCAGCCGCACGTATTCGACATCAATCGCAAACCGAATCACCACCTGTCGTTCGGCAGCGGCCCCCACACCTGCCTCGGCATGAAGCTCGCCCGCTCGGAAACATCCCATGCACTTCGCACGCTATTCACCCACTGGCCCCAATTGCAAACCGCCTTTGAACTCACCCAAATCGACTGGTCCCGCCGTCCCGGCGTGCGCGGGTTGAAGACGATGTACGTGACCGATAAATGACCGCACTTCATGACAGGACAATTTTTGTGCGGTAGCTCTGCTTGCCAAGCAGTTCAACGAACGGCTGCACATCCTGCGAATCCACGATATCGTCCTGATTCATGCCTGCTTCCACCTGAAACCAGTCGCCGGATTGTTTGGAAATGGAACTGTCGCATCAGCGGTGATGCTGAATTACTTGTCGCGGAATTTGAGAGTTTTGGTGAACGATCGCGCTGGCCCTCTGTTTTTCGGCCAATGACGCGTTTTCCTCGACCAGACAATGAAAATCGTGTTGTGTTATCATTTGCCATTGTCACTGGCGTTGTAGTATGAAAGAGGCTGGAAGTGGGAGATGGCGATGCTGGAGTTTTACTGTTGTGACTGTCAGTGGACTTTCGAATCGGAGCCGGATGGAACGGGTTTTGAACAGGCCCCCTGCCCGCACTGCAAACTGGTTTGCATGACTGCCGAGTTCGAAGGGAAAGGGACCGTGAAAGGCGCATCGAATCACCGGTTTGTAATCGTTGCCGAATTTGCGGACGAGAAATCTGCTGAACCGCTCACCAGCAGATTGGAAGAGGCCGGAATCCCCGTACAAATCAATTTGCCCGATGTTACACAAGGGGATTTTTTTCTGGGAGGCAACGACAATGTTTGCGTTCTGGTCCCAGCCGATTTGGCGAACCATGCCAGAGAGATTATCGACGGTTAGCTGGACAGCGCGACTTTTACGTCGATACCAGCACGAAGCGCAAGCGAGTTATCCAGTCAGGTAGGCCTATTCTTTTTTGACGGCCTCGAAACTGAACGTGATTGCTACATCGTCTCCAATCACGTCCAGCATATTTTTCATACCGAATTCGCTGCGTTTGATCGTGAACTTGCCCATCATCCCCATACGAATCCTGCCGAGCGGGCCTTTGCCGACACCCAGCAGCTGTAGAGGAATGGTCAACTCTTTTTCCTGGCCCAGCATTTTCATCTTGCCGGTGACTTTGTAGGTGCCAGAGGATTCGGTGACAGTCGCCGATTCGAATTCAATTTTGGGGAATGTTTCGGAATTAAAAAAATCCGGACCCTTAAGATGTTGATCTCGCGCTTTGTCGTTGGTATCGATGCTGCCCGAATCGATTGAGAATTTGAACTTGCTGTCCGCCGGTTGATTGTTATCGATCATGACGGTCCCTGAACATACGTTGAAACGGCCATAGATGTAGCCGATCTTGAAATGGCTGATCGAAAAAATAACGGAAGAATGAGCGTTATCAAGTTCGAACTCCTGCTGGCTCCACGCCGTATTCGAAATCAGTATCAAAAGAATTAAATGGAACAACGCGTAATGGGGTGCGATACTTCGGGACATGATAATTCTCCGATAACCGGGAGTTTGGACTGGCGCAAATTGGATGACCAGCATAATCGAATACCAAAAAAACCGGAATTCTGCAATCGAAATCGCCGATCAGCAGCGAGGAGAATGGAATTCGATGCTGATTCGCGTATATTTATCAGAATGATTTTTTGCACTGACTGACTGACTCAATTTGGGAACGGAGCATTCGCAACCATGAAATTATGCCCAGCCATTTCATTTATCTGTTTTTGCTTGCTCGGGGCCTGTGGCCTTGCCCAAGAGACGGCAATCGTCAAGGAAAACAAACCTGGACCGACCAGAATGACTCCCGAGTTGCTTTGGAAATTGGGGCGACTGGGCGAAACTGCGGTTTCTGCCGACGGCAACCAGATTGTCTATTCCGTACAGCGTTTCGATTTGGCAATGGATAAAGGAAAATCGTCGTTGTATCTGAACGATGTCAAATCGAAAACGCATTCGAAGATCATTGCGGACTGGGACTCGATCAGCTCGGTTCAATGGGCAAAAACACCATCGGGAGAGCGAGTATTTTTTGTCGGCATGTCGGGTTCCACTACTGATTCTGCTGAAAAAAAAGAAGATCAACCCGAAGAGTTTCCGCAGGCGTGGTCGCTGAATCCGGCCAACGGCGACACTTTGCAACTCACAAATATCAAAGACGGAATTGCCAATCTGAAAGTCTCGCCAACGGGCACGCACATTGCGTTTACCATGGACATCAAGTTGGACCAGGAAGTCAAAGACGTGTATCCTGATTTACCGAAGGCCGATGCCCGAATTATAGACGGATTAATGTATCGACATTGGAATGCCTGGCACGATTTTAAATACTCGCATCTTCACATCGCCAAACTGAACGACGATGGGACTGCCGGCGAGCCAGTCGATTTGATGAAAGGCGTGAAAGCCGATTGCCCGGTCCCTCCATTTGGCGGAGCAGAACAATTTGCCTGGTCTCCGGACGGGCTGGAAATCGCCTATACGTTGAAGGACGTTCCGAAATGGGCAGAATCGACGAACAGTGACGTGTTCGTTGTGCAAATCAGCGATCCGACCAGGGTCCTCAACGTCTCGGAAGGAATGCCGGGCTACGACAACAATCCCGTGTACTCGCCCGATGGAAAATACCTTGCGTTTCACTCGATGGAACGGCCAGGATTCGAAGCGGATCGCAATCGAATCATGATCCGCAACCGCCAAGCGGGCCAAACCCGCGATTTGACGGCTGGTCTTGATCAAACGGCGCACGATGCGAAATGGACGCCTGATTCCAAAAGCATGGTTTTTTCGTCCGAGTATCAAGGCACGAACCAGCTCTTCAAGGCCGACTTGGATTCCAGTGGCGTCCGCCAGGTCAGTGAAGGGCGTTTTGACTGGTCGTTAGTCGACATTCTTCCAGACGGAACCACCGCGCTGGCTACTAAAATGGACATGCTTCGGCCGAACGAATTGGCTATCGTCAACCTCACGGATTCAACCTCGCGGGTGGTGACTCATATCAACGACGATGATTATGCCAACCTCGAATTGCCGATCATTGAGGAGCGCTGGGTAGACGCGACGGATGGACAAAAGATACATTGTTGGGTCATTCATCCGCCCGAGTTCGATGCGACCGCTGAACGGCAATGGCCGCTGTTAACCTATTGCCAAGGAGGGCCTCAAGGTCAAGTTGGCCAATGGTTTTCCTATCGTTGGAATTTTCATTTAATGGCGGCCCAGGGGTACGTCGTTGTTGCGCCCAATCGCCGCGGACTGCCCGGATTCGGTCGCGAGTGGAATGACCAGATCAGTGGCGATTGGGGAGGTCAAGCCATGAAAGATTTGCTGTCGGCTACCGACAGCATGATCAGGGAACCCTACATTGATGACAAATGCGTGGCGGCGATCGGAGCCAGTTACGGTGGCTACACGGTGTATTGGATGATGGGCAATCACAACCACCGGTTCTGCACCATGATCGCGCACTGCGGCGTGTTCAACCTCGAGTCGATGTATGGCTCGACGGAAGAACTGTTTTTTGTCAATTGGGATTTGGGTGGTCCGTACTGGTCGGCAGAAGAATTGCAAAATGAATATGACCAATTTTCTCCGCATCGTTTTGTCGGCAAATGGGATACGCCTTTGCTGGTGATCCACGGAGAAAAAGATTTCCGGGTTCCAGTGAATCAAGGCATGGAAGCGTTTACGGCTGCTCAGGTGAGTGGCATACCATCCCGGTTTCTGTATTATCCCAATGAAGGGCATTGGGTCATGAAACCGCAAAATGGTGTTCTTTGGCATCGCGTCTTTTTTGATTGGCTCGACCGATATTGCAAACCGGACTCCAATCATCCGGAATCGTAATGTCGATCAAAAAGAAGTCGGAACTGGACAGCATAAAGTTGGATGAAATCAAGGCACAAGTACTTTTGATGAAGTGCACGGGGGACCATATTTGGTCGATCGAAACGTGTCAAAAAGAAGGCATACCCGATTCGTGGCTGAATGAGCTGCGCGCGACGTATGAATCAGGATTTGATTCCGATCGGAATACCATTTATGTCGGTGACCAATTGACCAATCAGTATCACGGCATTCTGGATTTGCATCTGGCGTACAAGTTGGCCGAATATCTGGGTATCGATTGGAAATCGGTCACGGATATGGCGATGGGGCGGCGCGCTGAAGTCCGGGCGCTGCAGGAGTATTTGGAAGAAAATTAAGTTGGATTTGCATGGCACTCTTTTCCGGCAATGCCTAGACTGATTGGCCGATTGGCGCGTTCGCCAGTATTGACGCCGGCCTGGGAGTCCATCTGGAAGTTGTCAGAGAACTTGGCATTCCCACAATTCAGCTCCATGCACCGAGGATGATGAACCGCACATCTTCAATGGCCGAACAATTCAAGGCAACTTTGGACCGCTTGAATCTCGAATTGACGGCGGTGTTTGGCGGATTCGAGGGCGAGAACTACGGTAGCATTCCGATCGTAGAGCAAACCGTGGGGTTGGTGCCCGCCGCCACTCGAACAGCGCGGCTGAATGAAATGAAGGCGATTTCCGATTTTGCGGCTCGACTGGATTGTGATGTCGTGGCTCTGCATTTGGGATTTGTTCCGCACGACGCCAACGGCCGCGAGTATCGGGAAATCGTTGACGCCACCAAATCACTCTGCGACCATGTGGCCCGCAACGATCAAAACCTGCATTTGGAAACGGGTCAGGAATCCGCGGATGCCCTCGTTCAATTCATGACTGATACTCAAGCGAAGAATTTGTTCGTCAATTTTGATCCGGCCAACATGATCCTGTACGGTACAGGTGAGCCGATTGCCGCACTCAGGAAACTGGGACCATGGGTGCGCAGTGTGCATTGCAAAGACGCGCTGTGGTCCGCCCATCCTGGCGAAACCTGGGGGCAGGAAGTTCCGCTCGGTGAAGGGGACGTCAACATGGTCAATTATCTCCGGACGCTGTCTGAAATTGGTTACACAGGACCGCTGACCATTGAACGCGAGATTCCGCAGGATCCCGAACGGCAAAAGGCAGAGCGTGGCCAGGCCGCCCGACTGTTACGGGCATTGAAATCGCGAATGGTCAGCATCGATTGAGCTAACGGGGCCAGCATTTGTTTCAACAACGGAACCTGATCGGATTGGCTGGCATCGTCTGTTTGTTGGCGGGCGGTTATCTGGAGTTTAATGCCAACGACGAAGCCAGTAAAGTCAGCGGTGCTCTGATTAAAGTCGGTTTGATGTTGGCAGCCGTCTGGTTGGCGTTTCCGATGCTGAAAACAGGCAGCGGACACACTCCGCTAATCGTTTTCGGGATACTGTTGGTATTGTTGTTCCTGGCCGCCGCCCGACCACGGATATTCCTGGCGGGATGCATCATTGCATTCCTGGCATATGCCGCAAATTGGATTCTGAAACGAATCAATAAAATCAAATGATCGGGCACACGGGTAGCCTATTCTGTCGACTCGACGTCGTCGGCCCGATCCAAAAGTTTCTGCCGCTGTCGCAGGTATTCGTTCACCAATTTCTTTCGGGCCGAGGGGTCGTCCTCGGTCACCCGTTGCAGACTGACCGACATCAAATCCAGAAATGCCAGAACCATGACGGCCAGTACCAGGATCAGGACTACTGAAATCAACGTGGCAAACGCTTCCAGTTCGCGAGCCCAATACAATGATGTCATCAGGATTCCCAGCGCCGCGATCATCGCACTGGCAAGGGATCGGCGCCGGTACTTGCGTTGCTCGAAACGGAGTTTCCGTGCATCTTTCACCGTCGCGTGGACTTCTTCAATGTCGCGTTTGTGTCGGCACATTAACAGAACGCCCCCCGCAAAGGCCATCAAGCCGACCACGACCAGGGTGAACCGTGATTGATCATTCACAACTGACAACAGGAATTCGTGTTGCGCATTAAATTCCATCATTGGTATGTCGTTGTCTCGGCTAACATTACCGTTGCTGCATTTCGCGCAGCCATTGCAGTACTACTTGCCCGACCTTTCCCAGCGAATCCGCCGAACAATTGGCCAGCACATCCTGTTGTGTATGCCAATAGCTGTTGCCTGCGCGCGGAAAATCAAAGTCGATAATATCACAAACGGGAATGCGAGCGATGTCATTCAGCGGCAAATGGTCGTCACGGATGGTGTGCCGTCGCTGGGGAACAAACTCGATTATCTGCAACCTGGCAGCAATCTCCCATAGATCGCGGGTCACCCGGGGTGCCTTGCGCAAACTGTTCCCCTCGTAATATATTTGTAACTCCCGGTCGGCGACCATGTCGACCAGGACTCCGGTTGTATACTTCGCCTGGATGCGGCCTGCAGCGTATTCACGGGCAAAATGGGTTGAGCCCAGAAACATGGGATCCCGTCGGTTGACGAAGACAAATTCCTCTCCATCAAAGAGTACGAAATCAACTCCGAAATTCCCTTCCATGTCGGCGATGTGTCGTCCCAATTCGCTCAACAGGGCCACGCCGCTGCCGCCATCATTGGCACCGATAAAAACACCCTGCGGATTAACCGGATCACGATCGGGAAATGGGCGAGTATCGTAATGGCAGCAAATGAGTAGTCGCTGCGCGCGATTCGGATGCCAGCGCACCATCATGTTCTTCATTTCCACTTGCCGCTGATCGACCGGATGAGTCGCGTTAAAATTCTGATAGTAGACTTGACCGGATATCGTCACAAAGTGTTCTTCGATCAATTGTTGTTGTTTGATCATTCCCGGCGAGCCACTCATTCGACTTCCAATCTCGCAAATTTGCTTAAGGAAGTCGAATGCAGCTGCCTGATCGAACGGTGCCAAACCTGTTTTTTTCCCGATATCGACGACCTTGATCGCCGGAATTCCCGAGTGCTGCTCCTGAATCGCGTCATCATTCAGTTGGTGACGTGGCTCGCAAAATGTGAGCATCAGCCCCATGATGCCACAACCGATTGGACCATTCAAATACATTTTGCGTTCCGATACATTTCTGGTTCGAATGACGCCGCTGGCAACAAGTCAAATGTTGAACTACAATCCCGCCTTCCTGTTACAAGGCATAGCATCGACCTGACACACGTTAGCCTGCATTCGAAGACGACCGGGAATTGCTTCCTGTTTGCACATTGCAGCGTTGGACTGCTCACAGGTGATCATAGCGAAAACAAGGTAAAAATCCAATGTTGCTGCGACTGGCTGCGACTGGCTGCGACTGGCTGCGACTGGCTGCGACTGGCCGCTTGGGCGTGCCTGTCACGACGCGACGCCGTTGAATAGTGTCGATTCACTATTCGATACGGACAAATGCAAAATCCAAACGAAGACACAACCATTACATGAATGAAACCATTGGAAACCGTGATTCGCGATCAAAACGCGTAATCGGCCAGATCATTGCATGGCTGACTGCTGGCGCAATCCTGGTCGGCTTGCTGGCGTTTTTTGGCCGCTATTCCTTCTTCGGCGAATTGGTCGGCAATTTTCGACTGCAGATTGCGGTGGTCATCTTCTTGTTGGGCGCTCTACTGACATACACCCAATTTCGGCGATGGTCGGCGTTGCCATATGTTGTCGGGATTGCCGTTTTATTTCCGATTGCCTGGGCCTTTTTGCCCGCGCAACAATCCGCACCAGGACCTGTTACAGTTTCGTTGTTGTCGTACAACATTTTGGGCAACAACGAAGATCGTGAGCCGGTTCTTGAAACCATCCAGAACCACAGTGCCGACATCCTGGTCGTGATCGAATATGAAAATTCGTGGGTCGATGCGATTGAAACAGCCACATCGTTTTATCCTTATTCAATCAAGCAACCTGCCTCAACGGGATTTGGAATCGCCGTTTTCAGCAAATTTCCCTTGACTAATCCAACTGTTGCGAAATCGACCGAAGCAGACGACATTCCAGTTATTCTTTCGGAAATTAAAATCGCCCAGCAGTCCGTATTGCTGGCCGCCGTGCATTTCCTGTCACCGACCAGTCCAGAGCGGATGGCCATCCGCAATGAACAAATGGCGACTGTTTCCCGTCTGATCGAAGAATACCAACAAGACCGCGAGCTGCCGGTAATACTGGTCGGCGATTTCAATTGTGTTCCCTGGTCCCCGTTTGTGGCCGACATGTTGAACAATTTGAATCTGCGGGACACGCGACAGGGATATTTCTACCAGGGAAGCTGGCCGACATTCAACTGGTTGGCGCGAATCCCGATTGACAATGCTTTCGTCTCGCAGCAGATTCACGTGGGCAAGAGGAGCCTGTTGCCTGTGACATCGTCCGATCACTTTCCGCTGTACCTCGAATTCTCGGTTTCTGTCAATCCACCGCCGGCAGCAGAATAGTCGGATGTCAATGCTGCTTTTTCTGCATCCGGCGGCTAAACAAGTAGAACCCGATCAACACCAGGACACCGATCACCGTCGATAGATGAAATACCAGATTGGGGCTCCACTGATAGATCATCCCGCCACTGGCAGGGCCAATAATGAAAGCCACTGAGTAGGTCATACTGTACCATCCCATGTAGGCGCCCGTGTCTCCCCCTTCGCTCTGTTGTGAAACCCAGCCCGTCGCCAACGGCATGGACAACATCTCACCAATCGTCAACACGACCATCGACAGCACGCAGAACCAGATTGCTGAACTGAACGGCAAGATTCCGAACCCAAGGCAGGTCAAAAAGCAGCCCCAGCCGATGGTCAGCAGTAATTTCCAGCGTCGGGCGTAATCGACCAGAATCATCTCAAAGACCACGACCATCATTGTATTGACCGCGTAAATCAGTCCGATTTGAAATGTGTTCAGTCCGTAGTGATCGCTCAGAAACAACGGATAGGTTGAATGGAACTGAAAGAATACCAGTGCACAGGCCAGCATCAGGCCAAGGAAAATCAGTAAATCTGCATCCCGACCTGGAGACTTGGGTTTGGTCACGATTTCCGAATCGGAGTTGCTCCCGTCCGATCCGGGATCGGCTTTAAATCCAAACAGGAATATCAGTACGACCGCGCATCCCCACGTCGATAACGCATCAA
>JBGSXT010000628.1:0-3256 GCA_041751295.1 Mariniblastus sp. | reverse complement strand
TATCCTTGCCAGGAGTTGAACCTGGTCCGTAACCTTCGCAGGGTTGCATTGTTCCTGTTCGCACTTCACTACCTGCGTACTCAGACAAGTCGACGCTCTGGTATCAGATTGGTTCGCGAAAAAATGACGATTTAATGAAATTTCGCCGCGGATGGACATTACTGTTTTTCTGCAGCAGGTGGGCGCTTGTTCGTCGGGGGTTGGTTTTGAAGCCGGATCCCGATGCAGTAAACGGTGTCACAGCGAAAGTACCGGTTGGGAGGCGGTCTTGTTCGTGGAATTTATCCAAATCGCCCGGATTTATCGTCTGGACAATAGTTGTTGAAACAACTATCGTGAAGAGGGTCGAGGATGGAGGGGGACGAGGATTCGAGTTGCCTTTGATTCAAGAATGGTTGAAAACAGGTTGGTTTTTCAATGCCCAAGATTTTGCCTCGCCATTTCGATTCGCTTGCCCAGGAAGCGTACCTCAATCTGTGGCGGACTTACGACCGATTACGCGCGTTTGAAGACGGACTCTTTCAGCAGTTCAACTTGACCGCCCAGCAATATAATGTGCTGAGAATTCTGCGAGCCAGACATCCCGAAGCTATTCCAACGTTGGGACTTTCCGCGCGACTGGTCACTCACGCGCCCGACACCACCCGGATGATTGATCGCTTGGCTGATCGGTCACTTGTGGATCGTGAGCGCCCGGCAAACGACCGTCGCACCGTACTGATTCGCCTGACGAAAGCGGGGCTGCGATTGTTGGAACAGATCGACGAGCCATTGCGCGAGTGCCATCAACGACAGCTGGGACATTTGACCGAAGCAAAACTCAGGAAACTGGTCGAGTTGACTCGACTGGCACGTAAACCCCATGAAGATGCCGAAAGTCACTGGCGGTAGCAAGCTATGCGAATACGCAACGGATACTCGGTATTGATACTGGGACTGGCCTGGCTGGTGCTCATTACAGCGGCGCATCATTGGCTCAATCGTTCTCCCCGTCGTGACGGCAATTCGACGACCGATGCAACCAGTTTCAAGATTGGCTTTTTGCCAGTGACATGCCATTTAACCTGTCCGGTCACGCATTTTATCAATGAGCAATTGGATCAGGGCACGAATTTCGAACCGATTCGATTCAATGGCTGGCCCGAATTGAAAGAGGCCTTCCTGGCTGGTCATACCCAGGCGACATTCATTTTGGCACCGATGGCGATCGCATTGCGGGAAGAAGGCGTGCCGCTGAAAATTGTGTACCTTGGGCATCGTGACGGCACAGCCATGATGGCACATCGCGACTCGGATATTTATCGAATTGAGGACTTGGTCGGCAAGCGAATTGCCGTGCCCAATCGGTTTTCGAATCAACGGTTGTTGCTATACCGCGCATTCCGGGAACGTAATCTGGTGCTCGATGATCGATTGCTGATCGACATGCCTCCGCCGGACATGGCCGCCGCGCTGGCAGTCAAAGCGGTTGACGCAATTACCAGTGGTGAACCTTTCATGGGGCAAACCGAATTAGATGGTTATGGAAGAATCGTCTATTTGACGAAAGATGTGTGGCCCAATTTCATTTCATGCGTCCTGGCGGTCCACGAAGACGTCATCCTGTCAAAACGGGAGCAGGTACAAGCTCTGGTCGACGGGATTGCCAAGAGCGGCAAATGGATCGATCAATCGATGGACCATCGCATGCAGGCTTCCGAATTCGTGGCTCGGCATTACTACAACCAGAACCCGCGATTGTTGAAACACGTACTCAGCAAGCCACCTGACCGGGTAAAGTACACGAATCTTTCACTTCACCGTGCAGACTTTAAGGAAATTGAAGAACTCGGCAAGTTGGCCGGGTCGCTGAAAGGGACCGTCACTTTTGACGACTATGCAGACCCGTCATTCGTTACCGACGAATCGGATATTGAGCCACACCCTTTTGAATACCGGCAATGACCCAGAATAAAATAATGTCATCGGCACTGATTCGTGCAGTGGAAGCAAACGGCGACAACAGTGAGCTGAATTTGGCAAATCGAACTTGGCGTTTTAATTGGCAGCCGATCGTGCTGCCCCTCGTTTTCGCCATCATTTTGCTGGGCGCTTGGGATTTGGGCGTGCGAAGTTCTGGCAGCGATCTGTTTCCCAAGCCGTACGAAGTAATGATGGGAATTGTCGAACTGGCACAAAAGGGACTGTTGTTGAAATACATTGTGGCCTCGCTGTACCGGGTGACCTGGGGCTTTACGCTCGCCTTGTTAGTCGGTGTCCCGCTGGGATTGTTAATGGGCTGGTTTCGGCCACTGCAGTATGCTTTGAATCCGTTTGTGCAAATGTTGCGACCGATTTCGCCAATCGCCTGGATTCCAATTGCGATCCTGTGGCTGGGGATTGACGACGAGGCCAATATTTTTCTGATTTTTCTGGCCAGTGTTTTTCCAATCACGGTCAGTGCCATGGCCGCAGTGCAGAATTTGCAACAGGTCTATTTACGCGCCGCCCGCAATTTTGGCCTGACGCGATGGCAACTTTTTCGATTGGTCATTTTCCCGGCTGCCTTACCCCAAATCATTACCAGCATTCGGATCGCGCTGGGGATCGCCTGGTTGGTCGTAGTGGCCGCAGAAATGGTCGCTGTCAACGGAGGCCTGGGTTACCTGATTATCGATGCTCGAAACGCCGGTAAACGCTATGACCTGGTCGTTGCCGGCATGTTTTTAATTGGCGTCATCGGATTGTTGCTTGATTTTCTGGTGCGTCGCATTGAGAAACTGGAATCATTGGGGTGGGGTTATGCTGACCAATAACTTGGACGATTCGATGACGGATAACTTCGTCTCGGTACGAAATGTATGGATGACGTACTTTGGCAAACGGAAGGACCAGGCAACACACGTTTTGGAACAAATCAATCTGGATGTGCGACACAGCGAATTTGTCTGTATTGTCGGCTCAAGTGGTTGTGGCAAGTCGACGTTGTTGAACATCGTCGCCGGATTTGTCAAAGCAACTCGAGGTAAAGTCACGATTGACGGCTTACCTGTTAATGGACCCGATTCCCGGCGGCTGTTCATATTCCAGGAAAATGCTGTTTTTCCCTGGCTGACCGTCGCACAAAACGTGGGCTTGGGTCTGTTGAAGAAATCCCGCGGCGAACGCGATGCGATGGTTCAGCACTGTATCGAAATGGTTGGTTTGACGGACTTTGAACATGCGTTTCCACGGGAACTTTCGGGCGGGATGAGGCAACGCGCAGAGATTGCCAGAG
>JBGSXT010000627.1:0-3707 GCA_041751295.1 Mariniblastus sp. | reverse complement strand
CGATCACGCCCCCCAAGTCCCGCAGTCGCAGCTGCCGGGAGATTTCTTTGGCGGCGGCAACATTCAAACGATAGGCCGTTTCCTCCGCCGAATCGTCGATGCGAAAACTGCCGCTGTTGACATCGATGGCAACCAGCGCTTCCGTTTGATCAATCACGATCGATCCACCTTCCGGCAAGGGGACCACGCGGCTGTTGATGCGGGCGATTTCTTCCTCCAACTTGAATCGGTGAAATAGTGGGTCCTTGCCAGTGTACATTTGCAGTTTGCTCACTTGACGGGGCATCACCATTTTCAGGAATTCCTTCGCCCGTTCGTAGGCCGATTCCCGGTCCACATGAATGGCATCGATATCGGTGGTCACGATGTCCCGAATCGTACGAATGATAATGTCGCTCTCTTCGTAGATATCGACCGGGCCTTCTTCATTTTTGACCCGTTTCACGATGACCTTCCAAAGTCGCAGCAAATAGGCCAGATCCCGCGACAATTCCCGGTGGCTGCGGCCAAAACCGGCAGTTCGAACTATAAATCCAAGACCTTTGGGCGGATTCATCTCGTGTAGAATGTCCTTGAGTCTGCGTCGCTCGTCTTCGTCTTCAATTTTTCGCGACACACCGACTCGGCCCAGCGCGGGCATCAGCACCAGATAGCGGCCAGGAATACTGATATACGTCGACAGCGTGGGGCCCTTGTTGCCGATGCCTTCCTTGATGACCTGGACAAGTACTTCGTCCCCCCGTTGGAATATTTCCTGAATCGGCGGTTTGTTGCGCGGCCGGCCACTGCTGCTCTCCGGCGGTCGGCGCCGGCCTTTAGCCTTGTCCTGGGCAGCGCGGGCATTTTTCCGCTCGTGGTAGCTTTGCCGTTCTTCCTGCATGATCTTTTCCGGATCGTAACCACCCTGTTTGAAGTAGCGTGGTTCGACATCGCTGATGTGCAGGAACCCGTTGCGGCCAACGCCGAAATCGACGAAGACCGCCTGGATTGCCGGTTCCAGATTTACAATTTTGCCTTTGTAGATGTTGCCGACCCAGTTGTCCTGACTGGCCCGTTCAACGTACAGCTCTTCCAATCGGCCGTCCTCGATGATGGCAATCCGGCACTCTTCGTCCTGTGAAGAGTTGATAAGCATTTCTTTTTTCATTTTTTTGACTCGCTATGTGACATCGGTCGTAGGCCGTATGTTCACTGTTAAAAGTTGTATTGATGACGGAGCGGGAATCATCTCGATCCCGATCCCGATGACCGGCGGACCTCAGCCGCCGGTTGGCGCTGGAGACGACGGCGTTGTTGATTTTGGGCAGCCAGGCACGATGACGCGCCAAACCCGTGAATGCGGCGAAACCCGCTTGGAATTCCGATTGGATGCGAATCGACCGCGAACGCAATTCGACCATTGGCGGCAGGGCATTGACTGCACGCTGCCTCGGACGGGATCGCCCGTGAGGTGTGATGGACCGAATTGAATCAACCGGTAAGTTCATTCGATTGCCTGCGACCGCCTGCTTTCCTTTAAAACAGCGCCACAAACAATTCGTTGTCACCCAACGATTCGAGTTCCTGCCTGTTTCGCCTGTTCAAAACAATCTTGGTTCAGGCATCTTCCCGGGGTGCAAACCCGGACAAAACCAGTTCAGCCAAAGCTTTGACGGCGCTGTTCGCGTCTTCGCCTGTCGCTTCAATCGAGACTTCCGTTCCCTGGGCAGCACCCAGCGTGAGAATCGACAAAACGCTTTTACCATCGATTCGCACGCTGTCTTTGGCAACTTCAATTTTGCTGTCAAACTGCGACGCCGTTTCCGCGAATAAATATGCGGGGCGCATATGCAACCCTTGCGGATTGTTGATGGTGACTGTGGTTCTGCTGGTAATTTCTGGCATGGATCAAACGTTGGCAACATCGAATTGTTCAAGACACAAATTGGTTGTTATCCGCTTCTTCCAGAACCTGCTGAATATCTTCTGATGTTCGGGCCTGTTTCAGGAATCGGCAAAAAGTGTCGTCTTGAAGTTGCTTGGAGATGTTTTCCAATGCCTTCAGGTGATCGCCCGGACGATCGGGAGGGGAAATCAACATGAAAAAAAGTTGCACTTTTTCCCCATCGAGACTTTCGAAATCAATCCCCTCGGTACTGACTCCCACGGTTCCAACGGGTCGATCGACGCTGGCATGTTTGGTATGGGGTACCGCAATGCCTCGACCGATTCCTGTGCTCCCCAATTTCTCACGTTTAAGAATGGCTTCGACGATGTTTTCCTGTTCACCGCCCTTGAGTTGGCCGGCATCGACCAGACAGGTGACTAGCTCGCGTATGACAGCTTCCTTGTCCGCCGCAGCCAGGTCCGCCCGAATCGATTCCGATTTTACAAAATCTGAAAACTTCATTTGTGGTTCCTTTAAGATTGAATCTGCACAAGCAATCGGACATCGCAGCTCTGACAGCGTCATTCGGCGACATCGGGTTGCCTCGCATCGCGACCACGATGGCCTTTGAGTTTTTCTTTGTGCTTCTTTAACTGTATTTCAATTTTCTGAATCGCCCCTTCCAGCGCGGAAAGAACGTTAGATCCTGAATCGGTAGCGACGAAATCGTTTGATTCTTCTGCCGAAGCAATGATTTCGATTTTTGGACTGTCGGCAAGTCGCAAATCGGCGACGACCCGGATTCCGGTCGTGCGGTCAAAGAATCTTGGCAACTTGGATACTTTTTGTTTGATCGTGGATTGAATCTCGTCTGAAAGATGTCCGTTCTTAACTGTGATCTTTGTTTCCAAAGTTGCCCCCATTCGATGCAAGACAAGCCAATCCGGGATTTCCAAACCGTTCCCTGATTTCCTCAATTGTAATGTTCGGGGAATTCGTAGACAAATCCAAAATCGAAGATTCGTAACGTGCGGATCGAGATTGCCGATTGTCAATGTTCATCAGCCGAATACCCGACAATATTGCCGTTCCGCTCGTAATTGCGGCCTGGGGCCCGTAATTCCACTCTGTAGATCGGGCTTGTCGGCCAATTTTGTGCGGTCGACGCTCCGCAGAGCCCGATGTCAGGCCGGGATCGCGACAAATCGGCACGAGTTAACTCTTCATGGAATTTTGGAAAATAACGGCATCAGAAATAATCACCAGGTAAACCTCGGCTAATCTCCATCAACGATGATCGCCGGTATGGACGCAGCCTGGATCCGCCGGTTGAACTCGGCGATATCCGATTCAAGTATGGTCGCCAATTGTTCGAGTTGCGTGTCGATTTCCTGAACCAACACGTCGCGTACCGCGATGGCCTGCTGCGTCGGTCCATTGTCACCCATCGCGGCAACGCCCGCTAGCGAACTGAGCCGGTTATTCAATTGAATGGGAAAATTTAATGGGTCCTGCGAGCTTTGATTTCTCGTTTGATACAGATTCCTTTCGATCGCCGTCATTTTTTCCACGATCCCGCTTCCCAATTCGACGATCGATTCGTGATCTTTGTTGTCCTTGATCCGTTTGGCCATTGAGTTGATTTGCGACCGGGCATCCCGAATTCGATCGATGGCAGCATGGGTCTCGGTCAGTTTATCACGGACTCCGCTGAGAAATTCGAACTGCTGTTTTAGTTCGTCATCCGAGGCAGCGGAACGGGGATCCCTGACGATTTCGAACTCGATTTCGTCGGAATGCTCGCCGATGGCCAGTCGGGCACGATATTTACCGGGCACGA
>JBGSXT010000626.1:0-17596 GCA_041751295.1 Mariniblastus sp. | reverse complement strand
CCAGCCCATCCGATACCAGCATTTAAAAAAGGTGAATAGCATGGAAAAAGCATGCTGTTTGGTCATCTGCACTGCCAGGGGAGATGATGTCGATCCGCCGGTGGCCATCGGCATCAGAAAATTGCCGCTTCGCAATCGGCTGAGAAACTGTAATGGTCTGCCATTGAACAACAGCTCTTGGCCCTGCAGGTTTTTCACAACTGCGGTTGGCATCACCGTCAAACCGGCATCGGCATATTGCTGTTTGGAAAGCGCAGGCAGTTCAGAGTATTTGCGGAAAAACGTAAAGTCATCAACATCAGCGACCGAATCGAGGAAATCCGTGAACTTGCCAATAAAAAATGGATTGTTGCGATTGACCTCCGCCAGCAGTTGCTCAATGTCATTACGGATTCTTGGTCGAACTTGTGTCAAACGATCGGCAACAACAATCTGTTGGTAGAGTTCATCAACACCCAGCCAACGAAACGCCTGTCGTATCAGGAAATATCGCATGTTTCGCTTGCAACCCTTACGGCTCGCTTTGGGGCAGTTGTTCCAATTCTTCGCGCAAGCGGGAAACGGGAACATCGATCGGGTGGATCAGGGCTTGGTCCCTGTTTTTCGAGCGCAACCGTAACGGCAACAGGAACTGTTGCACCTCGTTTTCCAAAGCCGCCAACCACGCGGGCAAATCGAGACCCACGCCGGCCGTGGCGCGGGAAAACGCCTGGGTTTCCTGTTGCAACAGTTCGAACTTGCGCTTTGATTTGCGCGAATCGGGTTTAGCCATTGCCGGCCGGACCAACGACCGCAGTCGATCGATCTGCATTGGGTGGATAAATCGACCCTCCAGTCGACGCCCAACCGAAGCCATTTGAATCGAGTATTTGTTGCGAAGTACTTCCAGCTGTGCCAGATATTTGTCAGCTTCCGGGCCAATTTTTTGGGTCAGCGAACGACGCCACATGCGGGCGACCGCGTTCTGGCCATCGCGAACAAGAATTTCATGTCCCCAGACAATCGGCTTTAAATACCAGCAGACACGATCGTACTTGCCACGCAAGCGAAGGAAATCAAGCAGCGTAAACAGCATTTCGCCATGATCGCTCTGGGTGGTTGTCGTGTTGTAGTCCCGATACTCGTTGTAGTTTTCGCAAATCGCTTCCAGAATCAGTGTCAAGAAACTGGCTGCTTTCTTTTTGGGGATGGCTTTGTCCAGTTCGTCAAACAGGCGCAGATCGACTGGCGTGGGCGAGTTCAACACATTGTCCAGCCAGACGCTGACAGTCTGGTGCAGAATCGCCCGGGCATTGGATAGCTGCAAGAACTGTTGCGTAAACAAACCACTGCCATAGCGCTGAATGAAGTCCACCATTTTGGACCAGGCTTTTTCATCTTCGAGTTTTTCCAGTACGGACAGCCGCAGGGTTCTGCTGTGAGACAGCCACAGCATTTGCATCGATTCGGTCACCATCTGGATGCATTCAAACAGCACGCTATCGGCTTCCGCTGCGGCTTCGGCATTGTCGAATTCCCCCGATACTTCCAATGTCTGCTGCAGCAGCTGTGTCGATTGAATCAGACATTTCACCATCGACGTGTAGGCGACTTTGAACAGGTCATCAAATTCCGTGACCGCACCATGGGCGGCTTTGTGATTCCGCTCCATGGCGAGTGCGGTAGTCATCAACTCATGTGTTTCAACAAACAACCCGAGCAAAGGCAGACTGCCAGCCAGGTCGCGGATTTCTTCCTGAACCACACGCACGTTGACGATATCGTTGGGCTTCCCGCCTCGCGACAACGGAACGTGCAACAGTCGCTGGGAATGCAGATACCTGATCGCGTCGGGGAACAGCTGTTTGACAAGTGCGATATCCGTGATCAGAATCGCAGCGAACAGGGAAACAAGCGGTCCTTTGTCGCCCACGTCGGCAGGCATATCCGTGATCGCTTTTTTTTCCACCAGATGATCGATCGCGGCGATAACGGCGGCCAACATACATACCGCCTGTTCCGATTCCACACAGGTCGTAACGATTCGCTCGAGCAGCGATTCCTTATACAGTCGGTGGCGGTCGTATTGCATCAAAGATTCGTGATCGACGCCTGTATTGGGAATCCTGTAACTGAACACGGAATTCAGTAACGTGGTCAGCTTCGATCGATTGCTCCTTGCGCGCGCGATCCAGCCGGCGAGAATATCCCGTCGATTCTTCAACTGTTCGGCGGCGGCCTCACTTAGCTGCAATCCACCCTGTTTGACTGGCAAGGGAAAAGTCGCCGCCGTCCGCCAAAAATTTGCCATCGTGGCCAGGAATTCGAGCCGGTCAAAAACGCGATCGACCTCGGCTTCCAGTTCGTCGTCGCTATTGCCATCCGGCTCATAAATCGAACCCTCAATGCCATCATCGGTCGTATCGCGATAGGACACATCGTCGTAAGCTGCATCATACAAATCGTTGTTGGAGTCGCCCAACTCGTCAGAATTATCGCAATCCCCGTCGGCAATCTCCAGCGGCAGCGCCCGCCCAATCTCGAAGTCGGGAATTTCACCGTAGGACTCGGCATTGGCTTCCAGATAATCGATAAACTTGCGAATCCGATTCCATATTTCCCTGCCCGATTCGATGTCCGCAGTTTTGAGAAGACCCTTTTGTTCGTTGATCCACCGCCAAATCAGATTGTGAAACGAACTGTCGCCATGCTGCAACCGAACAAATTCAGACTGACTGAGCCAATGGACCAGCAGCGCCGACGAAGTCTGATAATCGCCACGGTCCATCAGCGCTTCAATGACCAGGTGGTAGGCTTTGGGCGAATCGAACAGGTCGGCATGTGGTTTCCAGAATTCCAGATCTCCCGCTGCCGCACCCCCTTTTTGCCACAAATTCAATGCCCGCGCGACCAGTTCAGCCGCTCCAAATATCTCTTCGGGGTCGACAGCGTCCACGGCCATGACTTCATGGGCCGCATATTTGCGCCACCATTGCACGATCCCTTCAAACTCCTGGCTGATTGCTTGGCAGGTTTCCAGATCATCGACTGCTGCCGCTTCACTCCAAATCGATGAACACATGCCAAGTATTCGTTCGACAAGATCCACCAGTTCGTAAACGCGATGGTCGGCGACCGAGTTCTCCGTTGCCGGGAACAGGCTGTAATTGGCATCGAAGCCTAAAATGTTCCACGGATCGACAATCGCCCCGCACTCGACCCCATCCTTGAGCAATTCAACAACTCGAGGCATGATTTGAAAGGCATCCGCCAGTTTTCCTCGCTTGGTCGCCTGGTGAGCACTGCTGAGCAAACAGTCTATTTGACACAGGATTCGGGCTGAAGCGACCGGTACGACCTGCGATTGCTCAACCGCCGCTTCACTGAAACCCATTCGCGCAAAGATCGATGCCAACCGGCAGTTCACCAATTGCGACGCCCGCCGTCTGTCCAATTCATTATTCAGGTCCTGGCGGGCGCTGCCGAATGGTTGTCGGCGAGATTCGGCTTCGAGCACCAAACGCTGTCGATGGTTGGCTGGCAACCGTTTCATCAAGTCACTGTAGAATTGATCGCGATATCCGGCGATTGTGGGCAGCAAAGTTGCCAGAGTTGTGTTGGAATCGAAACTGCCTGGACCCTGTCCGCTGATTCCCGAAGACATCAAAATCGTACAGGCCAGAACGCTGCCCGCTTCCAGCAGCAGCTGATCACGGCCCACATCAGTCTTGCACGCCAGCCGACGTTCAACCCGACCCAGCAACGCATCAAGGGTGACCTGATGAACAATAAATCGGTTATAGAATCCGGAACTATCGATCGAATGTTCGTCCCATTGTCCAAAGTGGTGATTGGGCCGTTTGTTGATGGGATGATCAAAATCGAAAGAGCGGGGATCAATCGCCAGTTCCTGGAGTCGATCGAGCGAGAAGTGAGCATCGCGAAGAATTACCGGATCCGTATCGCGCAACGTTTCGATCGCAAGCTCGATCAATTCCTGGTAACGGCCAGCCGCCACTCCAACTCCCTTCAGATAAACCGGAACCGGCGCGATCCACTCATGGGCGTAAGGTTCAATTTTCTGCGACTCCAGAATCGCGACCGGTCGATGGCCGAGGTAATCGTTCAGCTTCTCCAGCGCTGATTGAATAATTCGATCCGCCTCATCCCACGGCGGTCCAGCCTGTAATACAGCCTCGAAGGCTTTGGCCGAAAAAAAGGAATTGAACAGGAATCCCCGGTCCTGATGAAACATCAAATCTCGGTGATAGGCCAAATAGGCTGGCAACAGTTTCCGGGACGTAAGTTCAAGCACGAATCGTGCCTGATCGGGCCGGCACATGGCGGCGTCCGCCGTACAGGCCAATCTGGAAATTTCAGCATTTAGCCGCTCGAAAACGACGCAAGCGCAATTGCCAGTGTCGTTGACATTCGAACTGACAAAACAGAACAGCCGATTGAGATTTTTCGCGAAGCTCGCGTCTTCGGAACCCGAGGAAAAATTCAAATAACCTACGATCTGTTCTGTCGCTTTTTGAACAGCCAGTTCCGGGTTGGACGAACCCATTTGATTTTCCAGGTAGATCAAAACACAATTTCACAATCCTAAGAACCGCGCTGGATTTGGTCTAGGCGGGGCGAAGTGGAACCGCTGGCTCGAAATACCAATTGCCAGCAGGAATTTTTTGCGCGTTATTCGATAATTTTCGGCAGTCACTGAATCGTCTGAAATGTGCGTATTTTGACGGTTCTTCGCCGTGATTGCTGTTCCGAGGTCGCCCGTCTGATGTTTGTCACGGAATTCCGGCAGAAAAAATGATTCAGCCTGATAAAATACAGACAGAAGCATTTTTCTAATCGCAGCCGGAAGAAATAGGGTTCCCAATGGTTTCAAGACTGATTCCCGTCCACTGGAAAATCCAACGCGCTTTGCCGTTTCTGATGATCGCTGCGGCATTTGGATGCGTCAACAGCACAGCTTGCGCCCGCGACGTTCTTTCGGCAGCCGACGTCGAGCGTGCCGGTTTGAATACCGAATGGTTTACCCAAATCCAATCCAGTGCCCGTAATGGAATTGTCAATCTGCAGCTGCAAATTAACGAAAACATCACGACCCGATATTACCTGATTGAATATGACGGTCGCGTTGAGCGCATTTCACAACATGACCTCGACGCTTTTGGCAAGCCACGGGGAATTGAAGGGGCGGAGGCGTATGCCAATTATCGACGGGAAATTATTCTAGCCGAATTAGCGGCCCAACGTCGTCCGAAAGTCGAAGTTCGCATTCGCGCCATCTCATTGCCCAAAACAACCATATACGCCGTCGATGCCAGTGGAAGAGTTTCGGCCGTTGATGCCGATTCGGGTAAGCTGTTGTGGTCGACTCCGGTTGGTGATCGGCGCTATCCAACGACTGGAATTGGGGCGGCCAATGACCACGTGGCTGTTGTTAATGCATCCAAGTTATACTGTTTGTCGGCCGACGAAGGGCGGATTCTTTGGTCACGCCAATGTCGAAACGCACCCAGTGCCGAACCCGCCGTCAGCGAAACGGCGATCTACGTGCCGTTGATTGACGGTCGACTGGAAGTCTTCAATTTGGCGGACGAAGGCAGTTTTCCAAACTCCATGATTTCGTTTGGAGCTTCCATCGCCAAACCGCTCGTGACCGAAAATACGGTTTCCTGGGCCACGAATACCGGCCACTACAGCGTCGCTCCCATCGCCAGTCGGGGCGTCAGTTACCGTCTCGATTCCGGCAACCGATTTGTCGCTGGCGGAGCCGCTGACTCGGGGCTGTTGTTTGTCAACACCTTCGATGGTTCCGTGTTCGCCATCGACGAACAACGTGGCAGCATCGTTTGGGAATACGCAACCGGACGTCGAATCATCGAACCGCCCTTCGTCAGATCGGGTAACGTGTTTGTGATCTCAGCGGATCACAAAATGTTCAAGATTGATGCCAACTCCGGACAACTGGCTAGTGGCTGGGAAGTACCGCTGGACGGAATCAGCCGGTTTGTTGGCTTGAGTAAAGAACGGATTTACGCCTTGGACGCAATCGGCCAATTGGTTTCGGTAGATTTTGCCACCGGTGCTAAACTGGCGACCATTGCCAGCCCCCCTTTGACTCTGGTTTTGCCTAATATCGAATCAGACCGCCTGTATGTCGGCAGCGAGGGGGGCCTGTTGCAGTGTTTGCGCGAGACAGGCAATCCGTTTCCAATTTTTCATGCCGATGACGTCGAAAAAATGCTGGCCAAGGATGGAAAAATGGAACAGGACAAAGCCGATGCAGAGAGTGGCAAGGTTTTGCCAAAAAGCGACGATCCGTTCGCCACCGATTCCGATCCTTTTGCTGCCGATGGTTCAGACGAAAAGTCTGATCCATTCGCCTCCGACAATGACGCCGGCGATAGCGATGATCCTTTTGCCTCGGACGATGATGCACAGGAAGATCCACCGACCAACGAGAGTTCCGGCGAAAACGACGATCCATTTGGCGGCGGTGATTCAACTGGCGGTGATTCCACTGGTGGTGACAACGATGATCCATTTGGCGGCGGGGATTCACCATCTGGAGGTGCTGATGATCCTCCTTCCGGCGGCGAGGACGACGATGATCCATTTGCCGGAGGTTAAGAGTTTTCGTAGCCGTTCACGCCGTGGGGGTCTGACACAGTTTTCGGCGGTGAAAAACCTGATTCTGGGATTCCATCCGGTCGCCGAAAAGTTTGTCTGACCCGGTCGGAAGTTAGCCGCAAGCAAGCCACCGTAAACGGTTACGCGTTTTCCAAACTTCTTGCATGCAGGCAAAAATGAACGAACTTTCATGCACGGAAAATGAATCCGAAATCAATTTCTGCCATCGTGTTGCATTGGAAAAAAAATACGGGAGATCGCCAGCCGAAACCCCAGACAGACCGCCACGAATACGAAACAGCCGACATTGAACGCCAGCCGATTGGCAATCATCCAGTCCAGCGTCCAGCTGAATGACTCTTGAGCGGCAATGGTACGTGCCAGGTCGGTATTGACCTCTTGAGCCGTTACAGCACCTCCCACGGCGTAGTCCCGCGCCATTGCCGCACCGCCAACGGCCACGTGTGTCGCCAGCGCCCCGCCGCCTGCCGCAGAATGCCACCCAATCGCTCCGCCGCCAACCGCGTCGTAGCCAATCGCCAAACCGCCCAGCGCGATCAACCCCAAAGCTCCTCCTCCAATTGCCAATCCTCCGATCGCCAAACCGCCGAGCGAAATGACACCGCACGAAATGCCGCCCACCGCGACCAGCCCAGTCGCCAGTCCGCCGTAAGCAAACAGGATCCCGGTCGCGCGATCGCCCAACGCTAACCAGCCAAAGGCATGTTTGGATATTGATGCGCCATCATCAATCAATCCAGAATGTGAAAACTGAATATCGAGCACAGGAATTCCCGCGATCCGAAACTGACTGGTGTATGATCGCGCTGATCCCTGAAGTCGCTGGGCTTGTTGGCGGAATTTCGAAGGATTCGGATCCTCGGCCGCCGAAACCCGCCCACGAATTTTCTTGATCGCCGATTGAAGTTGCAGCGATCGGGCGATGATGTAAATTGTGAACACAATCGAGGTAACTGCCATCAACACCATAAACCACAACAAACTGCCCCCCGCCCTCAAGTAGAAACAGGTTCCGAGAATGGCCAGAGCGTAAATCAAAACCACGCCAATGGTTCGCCGGCCCTCTTTCATCAGAAAATTTCGTTCTGTCATCGTAGGTGCCATCTGGGCCGGCACCCAGGTCCCGGCTGCGGCGCCGAGCAGGCCACCCAACGTTCCGATCAATCCTCCCGCGATGCCGGCTGCAGCGCCTCCCGTAACGGCCTGAGCTGCCAAGGCTGTTTTCGTGCCTGCCATCCCCTGACCGATCGACGTTCCGAACCCGGCAGCCGACGCGGAGCCTGTGACTTTCAGAGTTACCGAAAGTACACCAATGCCAGCCATAATCGATTTCGTCAGAGCCCGACCCGGACGGCTGCGAACGAGCACTTCCTCAATCTTCGTCGCCAACTGTTCACGCAAACGATTTCGCCCCCGGCTCAGCCGCTGTTTCACGGTGTCGGCATTCAATTCAAGAACCTCGGCGATTTCGGCGATTGGCATTCCCTCTCGATAAAATAATACCAACGGTTCGCGATAAATTTCCGGAATCACTTCCAGTTCCTGCCAAACCAGCAGCCGTTCTTCCTCAGAGACCAAGGCCATCACTGGATCCGGTTGAATTCTGGGTGGATCAATCAACAACGGCACCACCCCTGGCCCTCGCTCGTGACGATAGGTTTGACGAGCCAAATTTCTGGCGATGCCGCACAGCCAAGCCGCCAGACAATGGTGATCTCTAAGGTCTTTCCGCTGTCGCCAAGCTTGCCAGAACGTCTCCTGAGTCACTTCCTGGCACCACGCGAAATTGCCGACATGACTGAACGCCACCGCTGATACAACACCCTGATATCGTTCTACAATTTTTTCAAACGCCTGATGATCGCCGTTGAGAATTTGCCCCCACAGCCTAACATCAGATTCCTGATAGTCACCGGATTCAGATCGATCGTTGGCGTGAGTGTTCACAACAGAATCCATGATTCGGCCTCGCAATATTTGGTTCCATTATCTGGAATTCGCCAGGAGACAAAACATCTGGCAGCTACTATCAGTGTCGCGGCGAACCTGAAGGTGACAACAAACCTGAGGCCGTATCACATCGCGACAAGTCAAAAACCCGTTCCGCTGGCAGCGTTCTAGCCCGGCAATCCTGGGCCACCTCCGATTATTAATTCTTAATTCACCAAATCCAGAATCCCGCAGATTTGGAGATCGACCAGCATTACGTAGCCTGTTTTTCAGGGGTTTTTGAGATTCTTCCGAAGCGATTGAGTCTAAGCAGATTTTGAGCCATGGCCGGCCAACCATTTCACAACACGACCGTTGCCTGGATTGGTTGTAAAAAAATTGGATGAGCAATGGTGGTCTTCGCCCGGCGTTTGCCGCACGAATCGATGGTCAACCCAAGTCTTTTGGATATGCTCCGCTGCTTCAATCGCCTGACGGCTTTCTGGAAGGGAGTTGAATCCGCCGACGCGTGGCATTAAGGCTGTTTCGATCCACCGAATCTGAAGTCGATAAAAATCGATTGGTCGAAGCCTGTGTCGAAGCAATTGAAACTCTGTTCCAATGTTTCACACATCGAGAATTCGGTTTTTGTGACTGCGCGGCTTTTATTTCAGCGCAAGTTTTGATTCGCCAAGGCAATCTAAAATCGCCAGTATTGAAACAGCTGCCGTTAATTTTGCTAAAAAATCGCAAATTATAATGTGCATTCGACGCATCTTGGCTATACTGCCAAGTCTCAATTCAGATCTCAGATATTGCAAACAGAAAAAACGCCTGTTCTTTGTTGATTTTCTAAAGCGCATTTACCGCCCTGTTTTACCGTCTTGCCGCAAACAAGCTATAGATTCGACACGGAAATGACAAATTCAAATCGTTCGAAGCTGACTCTTGGCGATGTGCTGAGATCGCTTGCACGCCATACAACAAAGGCATTTCTGGTTCTTTGTCTCGTGATATTGTGCACTATCGGTTGGATTGTTTTCAAGCCATCGGAATACGAGTCGATCGCCAAAATATATGTGCGAGTTGGCCGGGAGAATAATACGCTTGACCCGTCGGCTACAACCGGACAAACGGTGAATATCGCTCAGACTTTCGCGTCCGAAATCAACTCGATGTTACAAATCATCGGCAGCAGCGAGACCGCTAGCCTGGTCGCAAAGAATATAGGTGTCGAAACAATTTTGGCTAACGATTTAGCCAGCGCTGCAGACGACCCAAACGATTCGAAGTCTTCAGTCGAACGCGGCAAATCACTGTCGGAAAAGTTCAAGGGCTGGGTTCGTACGGCCAAGAACACTGTTCTACCCGGCAGGTTTTCGGAGAGTCCGGACGAGGAGGCCGTTCGGCTGCTTCTTGAGCGATCGACTTTTTCTGCTCCAAAAAATTCGAATGTGATCGAAATTTGCTGTAAGGCAGGTCACCCGGAACTCGCCCGAGCGATCGCAAGTTCGTGGACCAATGCATTTATTGGCGAGCATTTGCGCGTCTCACGAACGGAAGGGTCGTTTTACTTTTTTACGCGACATACTGAGGAAATCGAAAGTCGGCTGTTGCAAATCGACCAGGAATTGAAAGAAGCCAAATCTGCAGCAGGTCTGGTGTCGATCGCAGGTGCCCGGAAACTGTTGGAAAGCCAATCAAACTCCATCCATTCGAGATTGCTTGAAAATCAAGCGTCATTGGATGCGGCCCAGGCAAAAACGGAGAAACTGGAAGCGATCCTGAGTTCCCTGCCAGATCGCCTGGAAACGGACCAGAAAACCGCACAGTCTCCGGAGGGTTGGTTTGATCTGAGAGCCAAGCTGTTTGAATTGGAAATCCGTGAACATGAATTGAAAGCCAAGTACGCGGCCACGAATGCGGAAGTGGTTGCAGTCGAGAATCAACGGAAGCAAGTGGAAAAAATCCTAGAATCACAGGAATCCACTTCGGCTGAAACGGCAAGCGGTCCGAACCCCACGTATCAATTATTCCAACAGGCGCTGCTCAACGAACAGGCGCTGGTGGTTTCACTGTTGGCTGAACAGGAAACGCTGGAAGGTCAACGAAAAGAAAATCTGGCTGAGCTGATTGCGTTAAACGAAAACGCTGTGCGGATTGCGGATCTGGAACGGCAGCAATTGAACCTGGACACGGCCTATCGCGAGAGTGCGGCCAGCACAGAGCAGGCGCGGACGTTACAGGCAATGGAACAAGCCAACGTTTCCAGTGTCAGCCGACTGCAAAACGCCAGTTATAGCACAATCCCGGCAGGATTAGGTCGAATGAAGACGCTGCTGCTGGGCATGTGTCTGGCCATGATTGCAGCTGCCGGCTACACGGGGCTGGCGGAATATTTTGACCGCTCATTTGTGACCGCATCGCAGGTCGAACAGTCGCTCGACTTGCCGGTGCTCGTTTCAATTCCACAAAGTCGACGGCATTACAGGGAAGTGGGCTGGTAATGGCGGATACGACAACTCACAACGGCAGGATCGAAACGTCGCGGCAGACCAGGCCGCCCGTTCGTGCTCCGCGTGGCTCGACCAAACACGGCCAGTATCAGGCACTTTTTTCGCGATTGCAAACTTTCGGTTTCAGTCCCAATGGCACGAAAAAGAAGGTGGGGGTTATTAGTGCGGGGCGAGGCGAAGGAGTTACGACAATTGCCTGGAACCTGGCGGTTCACGCAGCTGCCGTTCACGGCTTGAATGTCCTGTTGGTCGATGCGAATCAAGTGAATCCCTGCATCCATCGTTTGTTTCAGTTGCAACAATCTCCAGGATTGGCAGAGTTGATTCATGGTGCTGCGGTTGAAACAGATTGTATTCGCGACATGTCGCTACGTCCGTGGGGCTCGTGGCCGGTTCCCATCAGGCAGGCATTCCGTCCGAACCGGAGTTTTTTTGGATTCCTCAATCCAAAAGGTCAGGAAACTGAGGCTCCGCGGCTGTCCATCATACCGGCTGGAACACAACTCCCTGGACCACGCAGTAGTCGTCATTTCGACGAAGCTGGTGTGCTTGACCGCGCCAGTGCCGCATTTGATTTGGTCGTGGTTGATTTGCCTGCCGTAAATTCAACAGCCAGTTGCGGCTGTTCACTCTCTGAACTGGACGGCGTTATCCATGTTCTGGAAGCCGAAAGAACTTCCGATATTGCGGTGCAGAAAAGCATCTTGCAAATCAGGGAACAGCGTACCGAGATTCTCGGTGTTGTGTTCAACAAATGTCGCAGTCACTTGCCGAAATGGATCGATAGCAGACTTGGCGATTGAGAATCCAGGATTGACTGTTGGCGGCTATCTTGGATGGGTACCCGTGATGCTTTTTTACTGTTTGTGTTTTGAAAATTTGATTTACCGCGTCACCCACGGGAACGGAGTGCGCGCCGAGCAATGATCAAGGAAAAAACGAGGAGCCGGAAAACCAGGACGGCAATTGACCCAATACCTGTCTGGAAACGAGGGTTCGATGTGACCGGGGCAGTGATCGGTTTGGTGATATTATCTCCGCTGCTGATTCTGGTTGCGGTGTACATTCGCCTTGTATCCGGCAGCCCGATACTGTTCAAACACAAACGCTTTGGTTATCGGGGAGAACCGCTATATGTCTGGAAATTCCGTTCAATGCATGTCAATGCGGATCCTGCGAGACATCAAACGCACGTCCTCAATATGATGCGGAACAATGATATACAACTCAAAAAAATGGATAACGACTCGCAACTGATACCCCTTGGCAAATGGTTGCGTTGTACTGCGATCGATGAACTTCCGCAGCTGCTCAATGTCCTTAAGGGCGAAATGAGTCTGGTCGGACCGCGCCCCGATGTCGTCCCGCTTGAACAATATCCGGAAAAACAGCGAAAGAGATTTGAAGTGCTGCCAGGTCTGACTGGTCTATGGCAGATCAGCGGTAAAAACCATACGACTTTCAATGAAATGAGTCAGCTGGATGTGCGATACGTGGAACAGCGATCGTTGCTGCTGGATTTGAAAATCGTGACTTGGACATTGCCGGCAATACTCAAAGAAGTTGCCGACGATTTCGTTTCGAACAGAATTCAAAACAGGCAACATACAACTTTACCTATCGAAGGACAGCATGATTCAACAACTTGATCGGGACGTATTAAGAATCGGAGTCATTGGACTCGGTTACTGGGGACCCAACCTCGTGCGCGTGCTCGCCGGGCTGCCGGGATGCAAAGTCACTGCGCTTTGTGATCTGAATTTGAACCGACTCCGGGAATATTGCGATCGGTTTCCAACGGCATTTGGAACCACTGATGTGGCGAAGGTGCTGACGCGGGACGCTGTCGACGCGGTTGTTATCGCAACGCCTACCAAAACACATTTTAAACTGGCCGAACAGGCATTGACTCAAGGTATTCATACCTTTGTCGAAAAGCCCTTGGCCACCTCGACGGCCGAGTGCGAAATTCTGATCGAACTGGCCGATACACATGGTCTGAAGTTGTTCGTGGGCCATGTATTCCTGCATTCCGCTCCAGTGGCAAAGCTGCGGGAAATGGTACGTCAGGATGAATTTGGTGAAATCTACTACATGAGTTCGACACGACTTAACCTTGGTCCGGTGCGACATGACGTCAGTGCATTGTGGGATTTGGCACCGCACGACATTTCCATCATGCTGGATCTGATGGGTTCGGTACCCGAATCGGTAAACTGTTCCGGGCTGGCCTACTTGAATGGTTCCATTCACGATGTCTGTACGTTGAACATGCACTTCAACAACAATCGAATGGGAATCGTACACGTCAGCTGGCTCGACCCCCACAAAAAGCGCGAAATGACCGTCGTGGGCAGTAAAAAAATGGCGATCTACAACGATCTGGAACCGCTGGAAAAAATCCGGGTCTATGACAACGGTGTTGACTATCAGCATGGTGCGCGCGCGACCACTGGCGATACATACGGCGATTTTCAAGTCAGCTACCGTTATGGAGATATGTACTGCCCACGAATCGTCGAAGTCGAACCGCTCAAATCGGAATTGGCCAATTTTGTTGAATGCGTCGTCGAGGACAGAATTCCCAAAACCGATGGACGAAACGGGCTCGATGTCGTTCGCGTCATCGAAGCAGCCGACGTCTCGCTTCGGAATAATCTTGGCGATGTGGAATTGGCTCCGATGAAACAGGCGTGCGTTCAGTCTGTTTTGGCAGTAGCAAACTGATATCCAGTTTCGGTTCAATCCTCTTGGTTCTTAGGGACTTGGCACTCGAATGGTCGTCGCGCAAGTACGCCTTGAATACCAAACCGGCCGCCAGAAAAATCGATCGCGAAACTCGGCATGTTCAGATTTGACTGGGGGATAAACTGATGCCAGCAGAATTCATTCACGCTACCGCGATTGTGGAATCGGATCAAATTGGATCGGGAACCCGTATCTGGGCCTACTCCCATATCCTGCCCGGAGCCCGGATTGGCAGGAACTGTAACGTGGGCGATCACGCATTTATCGAATCGGGCGCATTCGTTGGGAACAACGTGACGATCAAGAACCACGTCTGCATTTGGGAAGGAGTGACCGTCGAGGACGATTGCTTTATCGGGCCCGGTGTCGTGTTCACCAATGACCTTTTTCCAAGATCACCCCGGATGAAGGAAGCTGCCAACCGCTACCTTCGCCGAGAAAACTGGCTCGAACGAACCGTCGCCGGCCAAGGTTGTTCGATCGGTGCCAACGCAACCATCCTGCCGGGCATCCGGTTGGGCGATTATTCGATGATCGCAGCCGGCTCAACGGTGACTCGGGACGTTGAACCTCACGCTTTGATGATCGGCACACCGGCTAGACAGGTCGGTTTCGTTTGTCGCTGTGGAACAAGTCTGGGGAGCATTATGGATCTGACGGCCTGTTCCGAATGTGGAGCGCTGACAATTGAAGAAACGTTAATCATAGATCCTGTTGCCTGATGGTGCCAGGATTGACAATCACAAGAGAGACACACCATGAAAACCCTCGAAGATCAAATTCCCTTTGTTGACCTTGCCAAACAGTGCAATGAACTGGTTCCCGAAGTCCTGCCTGCCATCGAGAGCGTCATCCGCCGAGGGGCGTTTATTCTCGGCGAGGAAGTACAGGAGTTTGAGGAAAAATTTGCCGACTACTGTGACACAGCATACTGCGTAAGCGTTGCCAATGGGACTGAGGCGTTGCATCTCGCCTTGAGAGCAGTTGGAGTCGGTCCAGGAGACGAGGTGATCACCGCCGGAAACTCTTTCGTCGCAACGACATTTGCCATTTCACATGCCGGTGCCATGCCGGTTCTGGTAGACGTTAACGAATCGGACCACAACATCAATATTGAACTGATCGAGCGCGCGATCACCACCAGGACCAAAGCGATCATTCCTGTTCACCTGTATGGACAACCCGCTGCAATGGATGCCATTCGGGAAATCGCCGATAAACATGGCCTTAAAATTGTCGAGGACTCCTGCCAGGCTCATGGCAGCGAATACAAGGGGAAGCGGGCTGGTTCGTTCGGAGATGCCGGCTGTTTCAGCTTTTATCCGGGCAAAAACCTCGGTGCGTTCGGTGATGGAGGGGCGGTCGTAACTGGCGACGCCGACGTGGCCGACCGATTGCGACTGCTGCGGAATTACGGTCAGCGTCAGAAAAACGTACACAGCATGTTGGCCTTCAACAGTCGACTCGACACGCTCCAGGCAGCCGTGTTGCTGGTGAAGCTTCCGTACCTTGACGATTGGAATAATCAACGGCGGCAAGCGGCGGAACTGTACCAACAGTACCTGCAGGGATCGGAGTTGGAACTGCCGGTTGAGAATCCGGGCGCAAGGCATGTGTATCATCTGTTTGTAGTGAAACACAGCCAGCGGGACCAGTTGGTGGAATACTTGCGGGACGAGCAGATATTTTGCGGTATCCACTATCCGCTGCCGCTGCACCATGCTGAACCATATCGAATGACAAGATCCATTCCCCGCAATCTACCGGTCTGTTCCGATCTGGCCGGCAGGATTTTCTCACTGCCGATGTTTCCAGGAATAACCGAGAAACAGATCATTCGTGTCAGCGATGCCGTGAAATCGTTCAGCGCATCATTCATTAAATGAGCGACGGTTCGTTTCCGTTGCAGCCTTTGATCAACGGTCAGTTTCTGACTGGCGACCGAACGGGAATCCAGCGCGCCGGTCAGGCTAGCGTCGGCATGTCAATTGCGACCTTATGGCGTCGGATGCTGATCGGAGTCCTGTTGCTGGATCTTCCGCTGCAGATTGACACGTTTCTGTTTCATGATTTGGAAGAGGCCAGATTCGGAGCGATCAGCGGGTTCAATATTTCGCTGACTACGATCTGTCTGTTTTTTCTGTACTTGCAATGGTTGCCCGGCCAGATCGTTGCCTCCCAGCCGATTCAATTCAGTCGAGCCCTGTTGGCTTATCTGACAATCGTCGGCATCTCGATATTGTGGGCGACAGATCGCAACAGAGTCTTGTTCGAATTGTTCGTGCTGATCCAGGCGTCACTGATTTTTGTCTACGTTGTAAATAACACTGGAACTCGATCCGACCTGTTCTTCGCGATGACGATTCTGGCGATCGGATTGATTATCGAGGCCGCCGCCATGATCGGGGTGCGGTTGATTGGGCATGAAATATCACTCGGTCCGATTGCATTAAGTATCAGCGAACTTGACAACCGCGTGGCGGGATCTTTCGGATCTCCCAATGTGGCTGCCAGTTATATCGCCGCGCTATTGGCACCTTGTTTGAGCCTGTTCTTCGTGCCTTGTTCGGGGCGGCTCAAATGTCTTGCCGTCATGGCCATTTTTTTGGGCAGCATTGCTTTGGTGTTGACGATGTCCCGAGGTGGCTGGATGGCTGCCGCGTTCTCGATGGCAGCTGTCTGCTTCATCGCTTTTCACAAGGGTTGGATGTCGGGTCGAGTATTTGCCGTATTGGTGATTTTGGCTGGTTTGTTGGTTGCTGGTTGTTTGCCGATACTGGCCAACAGGCTATTCGGCGACGACGGCGGTTCAGCGGTGTCGCGGGTGCCCTTGAACGATATATCCAGGATCATGATCGCGGAGAATCCGATGGGCGTGGGAGCCAACAACTGGGATATCATCGGCCAACGTTTCGCTGAACGCGTGGATTATCGGGAGGAATGGTTCTACACGGTCCACAACAAATACATGCTGGTCTGTTCGGAACTGGGTTGGCTGGGACTGATGGCGTTTCTGGCTTTCATGGGATCAATTCTCGTGTGCGGCTGGCGAAGTTGTTATCAAAATCCCGGACCGATGTCCCCCCTGGCGGTGGGATTTGCGGCAGCTTTGACCGGACAAATGGTTCATATGGCGTTTGACATTTTTAACAGTCGCGGTCAAGTTCAGCTGATTTGTTTGATGGCCGCGCTGGTTGTCGCCAGTGCCAATCTTTCCAATTTGTATGACAATCAGGCTGAATCGATCGAACTGACTCCTCATCCTGGAAACGTCTCACCCGGGTTGGAATCATGAGCGACGGGAAACCGATCCACAAATCAGGCGCTCGACGATTTGTCGCCAACTTGACGGCAGTCTTGACAGGCGACATTCTGAACAAGGGGACGACGTTTCTGATCTATATTCTCGTGGCGCGGGAATTGGGCACGTACGCTTTCGGTCAGATGTCTTTGGCGTTGACGTTGTTTTATTCGTTTCAGGTGATTGCGGCATTCGGCATGCAGATCATGTTGACGCGTGCAGTTGCCAATGATGTAAGCAACTCATCAAAATACTTTGTCAACGGTCTGCTAGTGGGTCTAGTGTCGTCACTGGCCTCCATGCTTTTGCTGACGGTCGCGGTGTACTTGCTCGGCTATCCCGCTGATACACGAAATGTGATTTTGATCACGGCGTTAGGTCTGATTCCATTTGCCATGGCATCAGTATGTGAAGCCGTGATTCGTGGTTGGGAAAAAATGCATCTGATCGCGTTTGT
>JBGSXT010000625.1:0-3070 GCA_041751295.1 Mariniblastus sp. | reverse complement strand
AACCTAGTTGCTCCATCGCAGCATGATTCTCGACCATCAGCTGCGGATCACGTAGATCGTCCGGTGCCAGTTCATCCCGGTAGTGTTGATCAACCCACTGCAACAACTGGTTGTAAAGTTCGTCGGTCAGTCGAACTCTCTGGTGCATGCCGGTTTGCTGCCTGTCGTTCAGAACAACGCGCAACCGCAAACAGGCCGGCCCGCCGCCGTTGTTCATGCTTTGACGCAGATCAAGAAAACAGACCTCTTCAATCGGATTATTCGATTGCAGGATTCGCTCCGTACACTTTTTGGCCGTTGGGATCGATTCGCATTCGGCAGGGCAGACCAGCACCATCGTGCCGTCTGGCCGAGTCAATATCTGACTGTTGAAGAGGTAACTTGACACGGCGTCGTGGATCGGCAACTCGGCGCTGGAGAAGGAAACAATCTGCAATTCATCTGCAAAACTGGCAGTGTACCGTGCTTTCAACATCTCCAGCGTTGCCGCCTGGTGATGAAATGACATTTCATGACAAAGCAGCACGTTTTGGTGCCCGACAGCGATCACGTCGTTATGAAACACTCCTGCATCGATCGCTGCCGGATTTTGCTGGGCGAAAATGGACCGATCGGGGTCCAGTAGATGGCGACGGGCAATCGCTTGACTGGCCTGGAGCGTTTGACGACCGGGAAACTTCTTTGGTCGCGGCGCAGTCGCGTTGAAATACTCAGTTCCATAAACAAAAAATTCGATACCAGGTTCATCCCACGACGGTCCCAGTCGCGTATGATTCGCGGCACCTTCGTCCGACATCGCCATCGTAGCCGGCAATGGATCGTGAACCTGGAAAAGGCTCCGATCATCAAAAAGCGATCTCAGAATTCCTGTGGTTTCGACTGCTTCCAGGCTGCGATGAAGATTGCTGGTCAAATTGGCTGGCGTCAGATGCAGACGACCGTCACGACAATCTGACCCTGGGGAAACCGTCGCCGCATTGGCGGACCACATGTTTGACGCGCTGTAACAGACGGCCAGCAACACCGGGTCGGCCTGGTACGCCTGTTCAATCAATTCCGCATCGGTTCCGGCAAATCCAATCCGCCTCAGAAAATCCAGATTCGGACGAGGCAGGGGCGGCATCACGCATTGTTCAATGCCCAGATCGCGGACGAACTTCATTTTTCGCAATCCCTGGATTGCCGCAGATTTCGGGGACGAAACAGCGCGCTGATGCCTGGTCGACGCGATATTGCCGCGCGACAGGCCAGCGTAGTTATGCGTCGGCCCCACAATCCCGTCAAAATTGAATTCCTGTGTCGGCACGATCACAAGTCTCCACTATCGCATCGAGCTGGATCGCCGATGATCGCAGAATTACTGAAACAGGAACTTGGCAATGATGGGATAATGATCACTGAAATCACGTTCGGCCTGAGGAATATTGTAGAATTCGTTAAAATGGTTTTTGTCCTGGCTGCCGACCACCACCGCATCACGTAAATTTTCGATTTTGAAAAAAACCGGATTCCTCGGCCGCTTGATATCGTTCATCATCGACTGGCTGACAAGAATTCGATCAAACTGTTTTCCGATCTGGTGGGTACTGCGATCGTGATCCGCCAGGAACTGATTCAGATCGACCAAATCATCTGATTCATCATTTGTTTCCCAGCCACAGAGGATGGCCAGATCGCTGCCGGGTTGAATGGAACCAGCCAGTTCTTCCGTATTCAGATCGCCAATCACAATGACGTGTTCACCATTGTCGAGGGCGTTTTTCAGCCAGGCCCGAATCAATCGGCACTGTTTCCGACGCAGATCATGTTTTTCCGGAGTCGCACGCAGGTGAACGTTCAACAACGTCAGTGATTCCAAATCGTCTCCTTCACTCCACTGAAATTCGCAAAAAATGTGCTTGTTCAGATTGTAGTATTCCCGGCTGTTGAACATTTCCGAAGTCTGCTCGCGAAACGAGAATTGCACCAGACCGCTGCGGTAGATTACGGCGACGTCCTGTTCCGTATAAATGTCCCAGCCTTCGATAAAGGCAATCCGGTAATTCAATCCATGTTTTTCAGCGAGTCGTTTTGTCAATTGATACACGACCTGCCGGTTTTCAACCTCCTGAAGCGCCAGAATGCTTGGCTGCATTTCCGCGATCGCGCCTGCGACTGCTGACAGTTTCCATTCCCACTCATCACGTTCAGGTGCCGACTGCTGTTTGGCAAGATCGCTGGAATTGTCCCCTTGATGGGCGTCGAAAAACCATTCGACATTCCAGGTTGCAATCGTGATCGATTCCGGTTTTTCATCTGCGTGCAGGAAACTGGCAAACGAGATGATCCACAGCAGTGGAAGAGCACGTCGCGCGATCGAGTGGGACCTACCATTACAGGAATCATTTTCTACCGAGCGAAATCGCTGGCATTTGTTTTGGGCAGAGCGTCTATTTATCATCTTGGACATCAGCGGTTTTATCTTCGGATTGATCATCGGTTGTCGAATTCGTTTCGCCAGAATCCGGTCCTTTATCATTGGGCTTTATAGCCGCGGACACGGTCAGTTGCGGTAACGGAATTTCCGGTCGTAGATTTGCAATCACCTCTTCGCTGATCAAATAGAACCAGTCGCCATGCAGCGCGTTCAATTCGCGGGCCAGCCGTTGAGCTTCCTTGTTTGCCTTCGACCAATCGTCAACTGTGCGACGAAACACCCGGTTTTCTTCCGATTCATCATCCGCCAGCCCCGCTGGACGCTTTGGCTCGGTCAGGAATTCATGGTCGACCGCCGCGTTGATCATTACGTAGTAGTTCAACTTTCCGGTCGACCGAGAATTCTCGCCAGCGAAATCGCCAATCGAAACAGTAATCAGAACGCCCTCCGCCATGGCCACGGCAATTTGGCCATTTTTCGTGTCGAAGTTCCAGCTTCCGTTCCCCAACCCTGTTTTTAAAAATCCAAATTGCGGCAGTTCGGCAAACACAGCTTCATCCGTTTCGGCATTCGGGTTCTTCAAAGCACTTGCCAATTCTTTTTTTCGGCGGCGCACGTCGTCGATGAAAAAAGAAGAGAGTGAAAGGGCAGCAC